>NZ_BAAFHL010000009.1:0-77834 GCF_042849955.1 Chryseobacterium barbadense | reverse complement strand
ATTAAGATGTCTGTCGCTGTTGTCAATTCCATAAATAAAATCTGCAATCCCTTTTTGTCTTAGTTTTAATGCAATTGACCCTCCGATTAAACCTACTCCAATAATACTAATTTTCATTTCTGATATTTTTAAAATAAAAAACCCCGTCCAGGACGAGGTTTTAAGTTATATACATAAGAATCCTATCCCAGATCTGAGGTAAAAATTCTATAATAATATGTTCCGTTATTCGTATTCACCAGGCGAAGGTATAAAATATTTTTGAAATTTCCTGTTTTTTTAGCATAGAAGCCACCATAAATTGAAACTGTAGAAATAACCATTTTTGAAAACAAGGAAAAAAGCATTTTCACTTTCTTTGCCCAAATAGAACCTGTACTGAAATTCATCCTTATTGGCTCCTTCTTCCCGTTTTGCCTTTGGGAAAAGCTTTTCAAATTCTTCCATACTTGTTGCATGATTCAGGATAATATGGTGGGAAACCACTTCCAATGTATTTTTATCGGCAAAGGCATCATCGAACAATACCAGATGTTTATTGGTAATGAATGAAGCTTTATGGGTATATATCGTAGTGATTTTCCCATCAAAGTTTTCATACACTCCGCTATTGGCATCACGTTTACCATAGGTATCATCCATCCATTTTTGATCTAACCATTCGAATGGATTGCCGCATTCCCATAGTTCTGTTATTATGGAGTCGGATTTGGGATATTGTTTTTCAAACTCACTTTTCAAAACCATGGGCTTACTTCCGTTAATCCGAATATTTTCCAGTGAAAGTGTTGTATCTAAATACGTGACGGAAGTATTTTTTGCTGGAATAGAATCTTTTCGTGAAGCGAGAGTAGTATCGACTTTTTTCTTATTTACTGAAACTTTTGTTTCTTTTTTCTGGCATCCCGCCAACAGGATAATGACTATTCCAAACAGATAAGCAGATGTATTCATTCATATATTTAAGCTCTAAATATAGGCCTTTTAAATAGAATTAATGAAATTATTTAAGGGTTTGAAATAATGAGTGTCGAGGGGATATCCGATAGCCAGAAGCTTTTTGTATCGATCAGGTTTTTCCAGCTTTTGCTGCTGATCAGCATTAAATCCTGAGAGCTCAAAAATTCCTTTTCAATCTTTTTTTCGTTATACAGCGTAATATGATTCGGAGCTACCTGTTCAATACTTCGGATCAGTTCTTTTACTTCAATATTATTACGGATCTGTCCGGCAACATCCAAAATAATGATCTGGGAATTGTTATTGTTGATGAGCCTTTTTGCATATTCAAGCAAATAAAAATCGCTGAGTTTGAAAATAGGAACAAAAACCCTGTCTGCAGACTGAAAATCTTTATCAACCATCACTCCGACAGGAATATGGGTCTTATCTAAAATCTGTAAAGTAAAATCGTCAAAAGGGGAGTTGTTGAAAATATAACTTTTACCCTTTACCGTATTGAGAAGTTTTTCAGGATTGATGATTTTAGTAGTGAAGCCCAATAGTCTTCCAAGTAAGCTTCCTTCGTACATGGATTTTCCAAGCATGATGAGAAGCAGATCATAATTTCCTTTGTTGGATATGCTGGTCAGATCATTTTCAATATCTGTAGAAGCCTTGAATAACGTGGTCACCTGAAGCTTAAGGTCATGGGATGTTTCTATAACATTTTTGAATTGCTGACTTTCATATTCGTCAATTTCATAGGCATGCATTTCGTCCACCGGAGCAATATTCATTGCCGTGATGCTTTTGTTTCCGTTCATTTTATTGGTGAAATCATGAGCCAGTCTTAGCAAAGTGCTACCTGCTTCCGGTTTATCGAATGACAGCAAAACACGATATTTGGAATCATTTTCAGGATGTTCGGTTTCATCTTTTTTAGATTTGAACAAGAAGTTGATGAAATCCAGCGCAGGCCCTGTCATGAAAGTTGTGAATAAAGCCATAATCACCATCATGGCAAAAATTTCAGGGCTTAACACTCCTAAATCATACCCGATATTGAGAACAATGAGCTCCATCAAGCCTCTGGTATTCATCAGAGCACCGATCGTTAAGCTTTCTTTCCAGTTGATTCCAAGAAACCTTGCCGTCAAAGCGCTACCTGCGAATTTTCCTACCACTGCGGTTAAAATAATGAATCCTGCCGTTATCCATAAATGAGTATCGTTTAAAAGGCCTATCTGGGTACGGAGACCTGTAAATACGAAGAATAGGGGAAGTAAGAGTACCAATGCCACATCTTCCACCTTATCGATAAAAAGAGTACGGAATTTGGCATTTTCAGGCATGATTGCTCCCGCCATAAAAGCTCCAAATAAGGCATGAATGCCAATCACTTCTGTGGCATAGGCAGAAAGGATAAGGGTGAGAAAAAATATCGCCACCATTGGCTTGCTGATGGTATTTTTGCCTGCCTGTAAATCTCCCACTCTTTTTAAGAAGGGCTTTACGATCTTGATCATGAGAAATACATAGGCAATCGCCATAATAATAACATAGATGGAGCTGGCAAAAGAACCCGCTTTTACAATTGCAATAACTGCCGCCAGAATACACCATGCCGTAATATCATCAGCGGCGGCGCAGGTGATCACAATGGTCCCAAGCTTTGTCTTCTGAAGATTTCTTTCCTGTACAATCCTTGCCAATACCGGAAAGGCAGTAATACTCATGGCAATGGCAATGAATAAAGCAAAGGAGGTAAACTGAATCCCATCCGGTGCAAATTCCTGATAAATAAAATAGGAGAGCCCGATTCCCAAAGCAAACGGAATAATGATGCTTGCATGACTGATGACAACGGCGTCATGAGCTTTTTTTCTCAAAACACTTAAATCCAGCTCCATTCCCACAATATACATGAAAAGAATAAGCCCGATCTGGCTTAAAAACTGTAAGTTTCCTAATGATTCTTTTGGGAAAAGAAAGGCTGAGAACTCAGGGAAATACATTCCTACGAGCGAAGGACCCAAAACGATACCTGCCAGCATTTCCCCAATTACGGTAGGCTGCTTTATTTTCATACAGATCCAGCCGAATAATCTTGCCACCAGAATGATGGTGACAATTTGTGCCAGTAACAGAGCTAAAGGATGATGAAGATTGGTTTTGAATGACTCAACGAAATTATCCCACGTAGAGCCCGTACTGGTTTTTACAACAATACTTTCTTTTCCCTCTAATGTCTGTCCTTCGATAATGAAGAAATACATAAGACAGGAAAACACGATGATGGTGCTGATGTAAAAAATGATGCTTTTATATTTCCCCCAATTCATGGTTCTGTTATTTGATGCAAAGTTGAGAAGAATATATGGATGTTAAATTAAATTCTATATAAAATGTAACAAAGATTACAAAAAATGTAATGAAACTTTACTTTCCAAACAGTTCCGTGAATGCACTTTTATAGGCCTCTCCAATAGGTAATTTGAGGGAACTTTCACCATCTGTTGAGAGGGTTGTGATGATTTCATTGGTAGAGAATACCTTAATGCAGGAAAGAGCAATAATCTCCTTTTTGTTAACCTGTGCAAAATCTTTGGCGGGCAGCATTTCCAGCAG
The DNA here is from genome assembly GCF_042849955.1 of Chryseobacterium barbadense. NCBI lineage: Bacteria > Pseudomonadati > Bacteroidota > Flavobacteriia > Flavobacteriales > Weeksellaceae > Chryseobacterium > Chryseobacterium barbadense. The sequence goes on along the minus strand of NZ_BAAFHL010000009.1, from coordinate 74,264 downwards.
GTTTTTGAAGTTCAGATTCTTCAAAACGATGGTAGTGCCATCAGTGAGAGTGATGTCTTTATCACGGCTGTCGATCTCGGAGGTTTTGATGTAAGCAATCTGTTCCGTGAATATAATGCCCTTCCCCATATTGGTGTTCCACTCAATGAAATCCTTTTTCTGGGATGCGGAAACTAATTGTTGTGCCTTCTCAAATGCCTGGATCAGTCTTTCTTTTTTGATAGGTTTTCGGACATAATCTACTACATTAAGGTCAAATGCTTCAGCCGCATATTCCTTATAAGCTGTAGTGAAAATGATTTTCTTTGAGGCAGACATCAGTTCGGCCACCTGAAGTCCCGTCATTCCCGGCATTTCTATATCTAAAATACAGACATTGCAATCAATCTGATCGATTTCGGTTAAAAAGATTTTAGGATCATTAAATGCTTTTACCACTTCCACATGATCAATCTGTTCACATAGAAGCTTGAGATAGCTTATTGCCAGTAATTCGTCATCAAGAATAACGCATTTTATCATAGAATTCTCCTAAGTTGATGTGTAATTCGGCAGTGAAGATACCATTTTTTGAACTTTTGGTAAGCCTGTAATGATTATTGTAGATCATTTTCAGCCTCTGATCAAGGGACTGGCTTCCGAAGCCACTTTTTTCTTTTTCCAGCACATTTTTCAGAGAAGCTTTATTGCTTACTTTCATGATGAAAACTCCGTCCTCAAGTTCCATGTGAATAGAAATAAATGAATCCTGTGCTAAAAAATCGGTGTGCTTAAAAGCATTTTCAATCAGATCCACCGAAATCAACGGTGCAAAAACCTTTTCTTCATAGATCGCATCGGATTTATTGATCCTGGATTTGATCCTGAAATCGAAAAGAGGATTGATTTTAATTTTATTGATTTCGATGAGGCTTAAGGCAAAATTCAGCTCTTCTTTAGGACTTACGAATTTGTTATTGCTTTCATATAAAATATAATCCAGGACATTGGCAAGCTTATCCAGAGACATATACGTCTGATAGGCATGCGACTGGATAGAATTCAGGATATTTTTGAATAAATGAGGGTTCAGTTTAGTTCCGATGTGTTCCAGCTGAACCTCATTGAGCTTTTGTTCAATCAGCTTATTGGTTTCAGAAAGCCTGGTATTCCTCTGTTTAAGCTTTCTGTTTTGGCCCCACAAATAAATACTGACCGTAAGAAAAAAGAAGACGGCAAAAACTCCAATGAATATCAGATAATCATGGATCATATAATAATTGCCTTCCATAAAGAGTTATTTAAGCTTTTTAAGACTGTTCAGTTTTGCGGTTTCTTCACATTTTTCAAATGTGATTTCATATACCGGATTTTCTTTTGGATACATCATCAGATAATCAGGACACGATTGCTTTTGTGCGTGGCTACGGTCAAAATCTATTTTTCCGTTAGTAATGATACTGTCTTTCAGGAATTTTTCATCAATCTTATAGGCTGTCATTTCGCTTTTAAAACTTTCGGAATATGTGAAATCTTTAGAAAGTGTTTCTGCAATCACACGGCTGTTCGGTAGATAGCCGCTGCAGCTTGCTCCTTTTTTGTTTAAAATAAAAAATACAATGATAAGTCCTGGAATAAGACCAATTAAATAGAATTTCAGTTTTTTCATTAGAAAATTAAAAGATTGATATCGTGGTATGTAAGTCCGAAACGATCGCAGATAATTTTTTTAGTGTGCCTTCCTTTGTACATATATAAGCTCTGCTTCATTTCATTTTTACGGATCAGCATGTTTTCAAACCCGCCTTCTTCATCATAGTTCAGGATATAGGAAAGGAAGAAGTTGGAAATGGCTTTGGTAGTGGTTCTCGGCATTTTTGAGGTAAGATTCGGAAGCCCGCAATGGATTACCCCGTGTTTGATGATATAAGGTTCTTCCATAGTGGTAAGCTCGGAAGTTTCAATGACCTTTCCATTATCAATGGTAATATCAATAATGACACTTCCTTTTTTCATTTTGGCTACCATTTCCTCAGTAACGATAGGAGTCATGTTTAATCTTGGAAGAGCCCCGATTACCACGTCGGCACGTCTTAATGCTTTGCTCAATTCCTTAGGGTCTATGATGGAGGTAGGAACTCTGCTGTCTACCAGGGTATGAAGCCTTCTCAGCTTTGAAAGGGAGTTATCAAAAACCCTTACACTTGCACCAAGTCCGATAGCGGCTTTGGTAGCAAATTCACCTACGATTCCGGCCCCAAGAATAACCACTTCGGTAGGTCTTACGCCTGTGATTCCGCCTAACATTAAACCGTTTGATAAGGCTAATAATTCAGAAGCATATAGAATAGAAACTGTACCGGCGATTTCGCCAACCAGTCTTACTAATGCAAGTTGTTTATATTCGTCTACAATAAATTCAAAAGCGATGGCATTGATTTTTTTCTCCGCCAGTTTCAGGAAATAATCTTTATCTCTTAAATTAATCTGAAGTGCTGAAACCAGGTAGGTATTCGGCTTCATAAATTCTATTTCCGCTTCTGTAGGCGGGTTTACTTTAAGAATAAGATCCTGTCCGAAAGCTTCTTTCGGATCATTGGTAATTTTTGCTCCTGATTCGGAATATTGTAAATCCGTAAAAAATGAACCTTGTCCAGCTCCCGATTCTACAATGATTTCATGGCCGTGTTCTACCAGTACCTGTACAGCGTCCGGTGTAATGCAAGTTCTTCTTTCGTGAAGACAGGTTTCTTTAGGAATCCCAATACTGAACTGTTTTCCTTTTTTTATAACCTCCAATTTTTCTTCCTTCGGCATCAATTCTTCTTCGGTGAAAGGAGTAAAAATATTTGTGGTGCTCATTCTTACGTTAAATTAGTTCTTACAGATAATTATTGTACAATCAAATTTATGAAGCAAAGATACGCAATATTTACTCGAATGATATCTCTCTGTTTTCACCGGTATTGATGATGCTCATAGTGTGGTAGTTAAGCCCGTAAAGGTCCTCTTCATACACTTCCGGCCATTCTATAATGCAGAGAAAAGCGTTGTCCAGATATTCCTCGATACCGATATCATATACTTCATCAATATTTTTTAAACGGTAAAGATCAAAATGAAATACTTTTCCTTTAGGAGTCTGATATTCATTCACAATAGAGTAAGTTGGTGAGTTGACTTCATCTTCACTTCCGAGGTTTTTCAGCAAAAACTGCGTGAAAGTGGTTTTTCCTGCACCCAGGTTTCCTTTTAAGAGGAGAATGTTATGCTTTAATTGTGGGATGATTTGATTCACAACCGTTTCCCATTCATTAATACTTTTTATATTGAAATGCATAAAAGTAGTTTACCGCAAAAATAATAATAAAAACACTTGAAATATATGATTATTGATTATATAATTGTCGTGTAAATTTGAAAATTACTTATTTTTACACTATGATTTCCAAACAGACCATAGATAAAATTTTCTCAACAATCAGGGTAGAAGAAATAGTGGGAGAGTATGTTCAGTTGAAAAGAGCCGGGTCTAATTTCAAAGGGCTGAGCCCTTTTCATGATGAAAAAACACCGAGCTTTGTGGTGTCTGCAAGTAAGCAGATCTGGAAGGATTTCTCAACAGGAAAAGGAGGGACTGCCATTTCTTTCTTAATGGAAATTGAAAATTTCACTTATCCGGAAGCCCTTCGTCATGCTGCGAAGAAATACGGAATTGAAATTGAAGAAGATCAGCGCGAGTTTTCCGAAGAAGCCAAAAGTGCTCAAACGGAAAGAGATCTGCTATACAAAATTCATGAAGTTGCCAACAATTATTTTCAGGAAACCCTGTGGGATTCTGAAGAAGGAAAAAGCATAGGTCTTGCCTATTTTAAAGAGCGTGAACTTAAGGATGAAACGATAAAGAAATTTCAACTTGGATATTCGCCGGAGAAGAAAAATGCATTTACAGAATATGCGCTGGAAAAAGGATATGATAAAGACATCCTGGAAAAATCGGGACTCTCTATTTTCCCTGAGAACACTCCGAAAGGGGTAGACCGTTTTCGTGAAAGGGTAATTTTTCCAATCCACAGTTTTTCAGGAAGGGTATTAGGATTTGGAGCCAGAATCCTTAAAAATAATGTCAAAACCGCTAAATATCTCAACTCTCCGGAAACTGAGATTTATCATAAATCCAATGTCCTGTATGGCTTGAATCAAAGTAAACAGGCCATTTCCAGAAAGAATGTCTGCCTTTTGGTGGAGGGGTATATGGATGTGATCTCCCTTCATATGTCAGGAATTGAGAATGTGGTGGCGAGTTCGGGAACTTCTCTGACAACGGAACAAATCAAGCTTATCAAAAGGCTTACGGAAAATGTAACCATTCTTTTTGATGGGGATAATGCAGGAATTAAAGCCAGTTTCAGAAGTATTGACATGCTTTTGACAGAAGGAATGAACATCCGTGTCCTGCTTTTCCCGGAAGGTGATGATCCTGATTCTTTTGCCAGAAAACATCCGCAGGAGTATGTAGAGCATTTCATTGAAAATGAAGCGATGGATTTCATTGACTTCAAAGCGGAAATTCTTTTAAAAGAGGCTGGAAATGATCCTATAAAGAAAGCAGAAGCGATCCGAAATATCGTAAAATCGGTTGCTTTTGTACAAAATGCCCTGAAAAGAGAGGTTTACCTGAAGGAGGTTTCCAATAAATTCGGATTGTCTGAACAGAGTTTGTTCAATGAACTTGATGTTCAGAAGCAGATGACTCAAAATCAGAATCACACCGCTCAGCAGCAGAAAGAAAACAAAGCTCCAAAACTGGAAATTGTTCCGAAACCTGAAATGGAAATAGATTCCGTTCAATTTAATATCCTTCATCAGGAGAACAGGTTGATTGACCTGATGCTGATGTTCGGGGATATGGTTTTACAGAGAAAAAATGAGAACCAGGAAAAATACGAAGTAACGGTCATTGAAGAAATCCTGCATCATTTTGAAGAAGAACAATATGAATTTCAGATAGAAACCAACAAAAAAATCATTCAGAATATTCAGGAAGGTATTGAACATGATGAACTGCGAGCCGGCAATTTCTTCCTTACCTTAATGGATGAAGATATTACGTCTAAAGTGGCAGATGCATTGCTGATTCCTGATGAACTGAGTGACTGGACGACAAGAAATATATTTCCGCCATCCATCGGTGACCATGTGGACCTGGAAGTGACCAATGATATTTTGATTCATAAATATTATTACATTCATTACATGATCAAACAGCTTACCTCCGAATTTGAAAATTATCGTGACACAGATCCTGAAAAATATTTTGATTCCATCAAAAAAATCATGATGCTGAACGAGCTTTCAAGAAAGATTACCGAAAAATTAGGCTGGTCTCCTGTGACAAAAAGTCCTATTAAATTTTAGGAATAAAAGTTGTAATTTACATTTCAGAATATTTAAAATAATACACAGAAATATGGACATTAAAAAAGAATTCAGAGATTTCTCTGTGAAGCATTTAGGAAACAACGGTCTGGTTACCGATCAGTATATGGGAATGTATGGCCCTACCAATCTGACTCCGTACATTATGGAAGAAAGAAGATTAAACGTTGCCCAAATGGACGTTTTCTCGCGTTTGATGATGGACAGAATCATTTTCCTGGGAACAGGAATTGATGACCAGGTTGCCAACATCGTAACGGCGCAGCTTTTATTCCTGGAAAGTGCAGATCCTTCAAAAGACATTCAGATTTATATCAACTCTCCGGGCGGTAGTGTATATGCAGGGTTAGGAATTTATGACACGATGCAGATCATTAAACCGGATGTAGCAACAATCTGTACAGGTATGGCTGCTTCAATGGGGGCTGTATTATTAGTTGCCGGAGAAAAAGGAAAACGTTCAGCTCTTAAACACTCAAGAGTGATGATTCACCAGCCTTCAGGGGGAGCTCAGGGGGTTGCTTCCGATATGGAGATCAACCTGAGAGAGATGTTGAAGCTTAAAAAAGAACTTTATGACATTATTGCCCAGCATTCTGGTCAGGATTATGAATGGGTTGAAAAAGCATCTGACAGAGATTACTGGATGACTTCGGAAGAAGCGAAAGGATATGGAATGGTAGATGAAGTTTTACAGAGATCTACCGATAAAAAATAATTTTAGTAGAGTAGTCATAAAAAATGCGCCTGTCGGCGCATTTTTTATTGTTTGATGAGCTTTTTGACGGTTGAATTTTTATCTGCTTTTAATTTTTTATAAAATAGATTCGGCGGCATCGAAGATGCCGCCGAATCTGGTTTATATACTTTTATTATTAAGTTTTTTCTTTTTAAAGAAAATTATGTAGATCAAGAAAGCCTGTATTAATATGTTTCCAATAAATATTAATAATGATTGATACATTGGAATTGGAGCATAAAAGGCAATAGCTGATTAAAGAATATTGCAGGACTACTTATCAAAAATTTTAATAAAATAAAAGGATATTTCAAATATTCATTTTCAATATCTATTAAAAATCCATCGTATAAAATGATATAAATTATGTCAAACAAAAGAATTCCAAAAAATAAAATAATCAATCTTCTCATAATTTATTCACATAATGTTCTATAGAGTTTTTAATTAAAAGCTTCAATAATCTTAGAGAAATCCTCTAATTTCAAAGCTGCCCCTCCAATTAAACCACCATCAATATCCGGTTGGGAGAAAATTTCTTTTGCATTATCCGGTTTTACGGAGCCTCCGTAAAGAATGGATACTTCATCAGCAACTTCCTGTCCGTATTTGGCGGCAATAATGCTTCTGATATGAGCATGGATTTCCTGAGCTTGTTCCGGAGTTGCTGTTTCTCCTGTTCCAATTGCCCAAACCGGTTCGTAGGCAATCACTACTTTTTTGATCTCTTCTGCAGAAAGGGTAAACAAAGCGACTTCAGTCTGGTTTTTCACCACTTCAAAATGCTGCCCTGCTTTTCTCTGTTCCAGCGTTTCTCCATTACAATAAACAGGAATTAAACCTTTATCAAGAGCCAATTTGATTTTTCTGTTGCAGTGAGAATCAGTTTCACCATGATATTGTCTTCTTTCAGAGTGGCCGATCAATGATCCGTTGACATCTATAGATTCCAACATATCCGCTGAAATTTCTCCTGTATATGCTCCGCTTTCATGCTCACTCATATCCTGAGAGAAAACTCCGATCTCATCTTTTTCGAAAATATCTTTGGCCATCATTAAGTATAAAGAAGGCGGTGCGATCCAGACTTCACAGTTGGTTGCATTGTTGTTTTTATAGCTTAGTAATTGAATCATCAATTGTTGTGCATCAATTACGCTTTTGTTCATTTTCCAGTTTCCTGCAACTATTTTTCTTCTCATAGTCTTTTTATCTAAATTTATTGATTAATTCCTTCTAATTTAAACATGAATGCATTAGTCAAAGCAACATCTTTCAGGTAATAAATCTTCCTGAAGATTTGCCGTGGCCATAATCCATATCCGTTTTTAGTAATACTGTACCTGAAATGGTGATTATTCCTGGTGCCACAGATTTTTTAAGAGCTTGTAGAAAGTATGCTCTTCATCGGTTACTTTATGATCTGCTTTGATCAATGATTTGGCAAACTGTACGAATTTTTTACGTTCCTCTTCTGTAGAATCATCATGGAAACAGCGTGCGTGGAATTCAAAATGATCTTTCCACTCTTCAGGACGAAGCAATGCAAGGGTTTCCAGCTCATTGTCAAGGTTCATTCTGAAGGGAAACTCATCAGCTAAATATTGTTGAATCAGCATTCCTTCTTCCGGAGCAAATTCCCCGTCTACAGATGAAAGAATCATTAATAAGTGGTATCCGGCAATGGATTTATTAGATTTTTGCATTTCTTGATATATAGTGTTTAATTTTGATAGTTGAGATGTTTGTTTAAATTTGCTATTCACCATTCACTTTATTTAATATAATCTTTTGCAGGCTGCTTGTCTATAATTTTTCCATTTTGAAGGGTTAAGACAAAAGGATTGCTTCTTGCAATGGTTTTAATGGCTGTTCCGTCCATCATCGTATTTTTAATGGTTTTGAATGTATTTGGATCCGTAGAAACCCCATAGATAGCTGCACCTTTCTGAGCATTTACTTTAGCCTCTATTTTTTGTAACAATTCTGCAGAAACATCTTTAGGATGGTAAGAAAATACCACAATAGCTTTTGGGGCTTTGATCACTTCTTCCGTAACGTCAATTCCTGTAGGATCTTCGATCTTAAATTTTACGATCTCGGATTTATAACCTTCTTTTACCAGTTTGGATTCATTTTTTCCTTCCTCAATTTTCCATGGTGAACCTTCTTCCCAGTATTTTGTTTCTTTAATGTAATCATCCTGATTCACTTTGATCACTTCTCCTGTTTTCTGATTTTTAAGGGAATAAAAAGTTTTATATTCAGAAGGGTTTTTAGCAATTTTTTCTTTTTCGGCAGCCAGATTGGTTCCGATTTTATAATCACGGAAATCGATGATCGGCTCATGTAAAATTCCCTGAGACATTATGTAGATCATGGCAAGAGAAAACAGTCCTAATACAATATATTTAGGTTTATCTGAAGATTCTTTTTGGGTATATTCATCTTTTTTGGTAAAGTCTTTTTTGTACAATAAGAATAGGAGAATAAGTCCGATCAAAAGAACAATATCTTTAATGAAGCTTTGCCAAGGCGTAAATTTAATGGCATCCCCGAAACATCCGCAATCTGTTACTACATTATAATAAGCAGAATAGAAAGTAAGAAATCCGAAGAAAATACAAAGGGCAATTAATGCCGAAAGGGTGAACTTAAGCTTGATCTTCAATAAAAGCATAAAGCCAAGAAGAAGCTCCAGTACCACTACCACAATCGAAAACAATAAAGCGAATTTTTCTAAAAAAGGCATATTGAACACGGCAGGAGAGAAGTATTCTTCCATTTTAAAGGAAAAACCAACAAGATCGACTGCCTTTACAAAGCCGGACAGAATGAAAATAACGGCAATAATGAAACGTAATATACCTTTGATCATATTAAATAGTTTTGGGTTTGAAGTTGTTTTCTTTTTCGGAGAATTTGATGAGACAGAATACCGCATAATTCAGCATGTCAAAATAATTGGCATCCAAACCTTCTGAAACAAGAGTTTTCCCCTGATTGTCTTCAATCTGTTTGGTTCTGAGAACTTTCTGATAGATGAGATCTGTAATGGAAGAAATCCTCATATCTCTCCAAGCTTCACCGTAATCATGGTTTTTCTTTTCCATTAAAGCCTTTGCTTCATTGGCAAAACGGTCATACAGGCTTAGAATCTCTTCTTTATTTTCGTTGAAATCATTGGAATATCCTTTTTCAAGCTGAATAAGACCGATGATAGAGTAGTTGATAATGGCAACAAACTCGTCTTCTTCACTTTCATCCACCATTTTTTTATCGGTCATCTGTAAAGTACGTATTCTGTTGACTTTAATATAGATCTGATCCGTAATGGAGCTTGGTCTTAAAACCCTCCATGCTGCACCATAATCCTGTAATTTTTTACTGAAAAGATCACGACACTGACTGATAATTTGCTGGAACTGTACTGAAGTTTTTAACATAAATTCTCTTAATCTTCCAAAGATACAAAATAGGTTGCAGAATTATAAATGATAGGTGATAAATCATCAATGATGGGTGGTGAATGTTGAATTGTAACAATAATCATCAACTATCAACAATTCACAAGTAATATTTACCTTTGTGGAATGCAAAATCATTTATCATCCATCAACTATCATTCACTGAATTGTAACGGCAGATTAGTAGATTTAAGTTCTCCGAAAATTATGGGGATTTTAAATCTTACCCCGGATTCTTTTTCCGACGGTGGAAAGTTTAATAATGAAAAAGATGCTTTGAAACATGCTGAAAAACTTCTTTCAGAAGGAGCCGGAATTATTGATATAGGCCCACAGTCTACACGTCCGAATGCCGAATTCTTAAGTTGTAAAGAGGAAATACGAAGAATAGGAACTGTTATTTCACGGATTAAAAAAGAGTTTCCGGCAGCATTGGTTTCTTTGGATACGTTTTATGCTGAAACAGTACGGTTCGGGTATAATGAAGGAATTGATATAGTGAATGATATTTCGGGAGGGCAGTATGATGAGAGGATGTTTGATACAGTAGCGGAAACAAAATTACCTTATATTCTGATGCACATAAATCCTTCTTATGAGACGATGCATGACAAGATCAAATATGAAGATATAATCTTAGAAATTAACCGGTATTTTTCTGAAAAAACAAATGTTTTGTTACAAAAGGGAGTGAAAGATATTATTCTTGATCCGGGTTTTGGATTTGGTAAGACAGTGGAAGATCAGATGAAAATGATAGATGAGGTGGAATATCTGGGTTTTGAAAGATTTCCTTTGCTTATCGGGATCTCAAGGAAGTCATTTATTTATAAGCCGCTTGGAAAATCGCCTTTGGACATTAATGAGGAAACTCAAAAATTACATCTGAAGGTTTTACAGCAGGGTGCGAAAATTTTACGGGTACATGATGTGGCGGCTGCAAAGAAAACGATTGAATTATTTTTGAAATAAAAAGAGATGCTTCGACTTCGCTCAGCATAACAGCGAGAAATTATAAATTAAAGATTTTAAATGAACAATATTATCATTGATCAATTATTGTTCTCAATGTTATACTGAGCGAAGTCGAAGCATCTCATTAAAAATATAGATTCCTACAGAATGACAACGTGTGAAAACAAAAAAAGCTGAGTAAGAATTCAGCTTTTTTTGTTTTTAATTCTCAACTTAGCCTCGATCTTGACCTCAATCTTAACCTCAATCTTAACCTTAAAACTTTATCTTTCCAAGGTAAAATTCGGGATCACTTTCGGGCGCTCTGTTTCATTGGCTACTTTCCAGGATGTTCTGTACATCCACTCCGTCATTTTATAAAGTTTTTTATAGCTAATATTTTCAGATTCATCCTGTGGGGTGTGATATTGGTCATGCAGGACGCTTGTGAAAAATATGGCGGGAATTCCGGCTTTGGCGTAAGGCAAATGGTCACTCCTGAAATAAAAATATTCCGCATGGTTGGGAGCATCCCAATCTTTGAGATATTTGAATCGGGTACTCTCATTATTGGCTTCTTCCGCCATTTTTACCAGTTCCTCAGAATTTTTATGAGGAGCATTTCCTCCTAATAATGCGGCTTCATCGAGGCTGTTTCTTCCGATCATATCTCCATTCAGAACCGCTATGATATTTTCTTTCGGAACTACGGGATGGGAAGCATGCCATCTGGAGCCCAGCAATCCTCTTTCTTCAGCTCCGTGGAATACAAAAAGAATGCTTCTCTTTCCCGGCTGTTTTGTATAAGCTCTTGCCATAGCCAACATCGCAACACAGGTACTCGCATTATCATCGGCTCCGTTATAGATGGTGTCGTTTTTCACGGGATGTCTTATTCCGTCATGATCCTGATGTCCGCTGAGTAAAACATATTCGTTCTTCAGTTTCGGATCCGTGCCTTCAATTTTCCCGATAATGTTTACAGAAGGATATTTGTAGGTTTCTGTAATGAGTTGTAAAGAAATCTTAGGATTGTTTTTTACCCAGGTTGCATTCTTTCTTTTAATCCAGAGAACAGGAATAGCGTTGGAAACGGTTTCTCTTAATCCTTCTACTCCGTAAGTTCCTCTTGTCATTTGCGGAACCACTTCTACCCAACTTTTTTCCGAAGTGTCATCGGTGATGAAAATGATGGCTGTTGCACCCAATTCAAAGGCTTTGTTATAATATTTGGTTCTTACAAACCCGGGATATCTTCTTACAAAAAGAGTCATTTCCTTGGCGATATTCTTATCAGACGCATTAATGGCCAACACTTTACCTTTCAGATTTAATTTGGATAAATCTTCAGGTTCTGCATTCCCGGCATAAACAATTTCTGAATCCAGATGGGCATTTACAGGTTCCGCAACCAGAAAGTCTTTCCATAGTTTCAGGCTGTTTTCTCCAATTTTTAAAGTGCTTTGAGGAATTACCTGATGTCTGTACATATCAAAGAACTGGAAGAATGTTCCATTGTCTCCGGCAGGTGTCATTCCTGCTTCTTTAGCTTTGTCGGCCAGCCACATAGACACTTTGAGCTCATCCAGTGTTCCGGCTTCACGCCCCCAGAACTGATCTGCAGCCAATTCGTACATATCTTTTTTAAGATCGGACTCTTTAATGGCGGAAACCAAAGGTTTTTTATAGGCTTGCGCATTTCCTAAACAAAATAGAAACAGTCCTAATAATGAGAGATAATAATTTTTTTTCATAGCATTTTAATTAATTCATGTTGGCCAGTTTTTCAGAAAACTGTTTTGAAAATTCCTTTCTGTCTTCCTCCAGTTTTTCCCGGTTATCCGGTAAAATATAGTTGAAAAGAATGGTGTCTTCATTATTAATGAAAATGATCTCTTTTTCTTCCCCGTCGATCATTTGGGAGAAAATTTCCCACATGGAAACGTCTTTCAGTTTTAATAAATCGAAGAACTGTTCTGCTTTTATTTCTATTTTTTTCATGGTAATAGGATATTCAATATTATTACTTTTTTTGACCACCCCGTCAAAATTTTCAATTTTGCCACCCCTCCGGAGGAGGGGAATGTTAGCAGGATATTTTTAGAATTCTAATAATTTTAATTTGAACTGTACCGCAAAGTTCTGCTTAAAATTGGAGGTTGTGTAATAACCTACCCTGTAAAACAATCCTAAATTGAAGTAAGAAGATAAGAAATTATTCCATTCCAAACCGACTTCCTGGTACAGGTGATCTAATTTTCTGAACTTGAACTGATGATATTCCGGATGCCTCATATCTCCGATGGTTCCTCTCAAAACAAAATCAAAGCTCGAAACATTTTTTCCGAAGCTCTTGAAATAGAAGGGAAGCTTATGGGTGAAATAGTAGGCAATGAACTTATCATTATAATATTTGCCACCTTCTAATGTGGCGAACCCAAGATATGAGGTAAGGTTGAAATTAATGTCCCGGCTTGGAGAAGCCAGCCCGTTCATGGTAAAATGTTTCCAGATCGGAGCTTCACCGAATACCAATCCACCGTAAAGCCTTACACCGGTAGTTCCGAGCATAGTTTTAAAGTTATGAACGAAAAGTCCGTCAAATCGGGTATAATTAAAATCCCCTCCGAAAGCCTTGAAACTTTGTTCATAGTTGAAATAAAGCTCAGGAAACTTCTGCTCAATGATAGATTTTCCCTGTGGCGTCATAATATTGGTTGAATTGGGAGAGAATTTCAAAGTAAATAAGGTGTTGAAGTTCTCAAAGGCGGCACCTCTTCCTCTGAACCCATAATCGAACATGGCTTCCTCAAAATTTCTTTTGGCGGCAAAGACCAGGGTAAGTCCGTTGGTGACGTCATTCAGATAGGATAGGGAAGCTCCCCGGAAATGATAATATTTATCATTATTAAGGTTGTTACCATAGTTCATCATCCTCATTTTGAAATTCCAGAGCCTTCGGTAAAATTCTCCGGAAGCGTTCACATCATTATAATATTCTGCCCTGAAAAATGAATTTTTTTCCAAAGTTGTTTTTATATCGAGGCCCAATCCGTATTTCCATTTATCATCCTTGAAGCCATACGCAAAATAATAATCCGGAGAAAAATAAGGGTTGAATGTTTCATTCAGTTTTGCTTTTAAACCTACTCTGAATCCTTCATATAAGTTATAATTGACGATTTCGTCTACTGCAAAATCTACAATTCCCACTCTGATCTGTCCATTGATTAAGCCTGTTAATACTTTAGCTTTTTTATCAATATTATAAATTTTACCTAAGCTGTCAATCGTAGTATATGTGTTTCTTTCTCTTTCTGTAAGGGGATCTGTTCTGTAGAGATCCAACGTTTTTCCATCCGCATTCTTTACGGAAAAAGTGTAGCCTTTAAAATCTTTGGAATCTTCTTCAATGGGCGATTTAAAATCAAAATATTTGGAAGTCAGAAAGGCATATGTTCCGAAGCTTCTTTTATCCTTTTTCTCTGTTTTATTTTCAGGATGGTCTTTATTATCCTCTTCCATAGCCATTCTGCTCATTCGGAGTTTCACTTTTTCATGGGCAAGGAACCATTTGTTGTTGTAATAAATCCAGGTACTGGTAATGATCCCGTCATTTTTATTTTTACTGAAATTCTCGATTTTTTTTATCCCATAGGTTTCAGTATCAATATAAATGGCACCATTGAATTTTCTTTTTTTGTCAGGTTTTTTATAGTTCACTTCCCGGAAGCGAATCACAAAATTCTTTCTTCCGTCCAGCTCAATGGTATCGGTCAGGAAAAAACGGTAAAGTCCTCTGTTTTCTTGCTTTAATTGATTGGGAAGCTTATCCCTGTTACTCTGTTGAAGGGCAATCATCTCATAGATGGGCTGCTTTAACCCCGAAATCCTGTTGTCTAAGATATTGACTTTCTCACCATATTTCTGAGAGTATAAAAATTCCTGTGCTCTTTCCCAAAGGAACAATTTGCTCTTTGAAAATATTTTTCTCGCAGAAATGTTATTCAATGAATCTTTTTCTCTTTTCTTTTTGAAAAAATCACTCTCATCAAAAAACTGATTGAACTGGGAAATGCTGTCTTCATCAATGTCAAGAGAAACCTTTTCGTAGGATTTATAAGAATATGAATCTAAGCTTTTCGGTGAGTTCTCTTTGAATTGCTGATTGACTTTTTTCAGGATTTCCAAGGCTCTCGGATCACTTTTATCTTCCAGAATAACGGCTTCAATGGTAGTGGTACGGGAAGAGCTTTTCAAAAGAGAAACTTCCATAACAGCTTCTACCAATGCAGTCTCTTTTTGATAATTAAGAGCCTGTATTTCTATATGTTTACACTTGGATTGAAATTCCAGGGTACCCTGACTGTCAGTAATTCCGAGGATTTTATCGTTACAGAATATCTTTGCATTGGGAACAGGTGTTTTGTCAACATCATCAATGACTTTGATTTTCGATTGTGAATAACCAAAAACAAAGGCCCAGAAAAATATAAACAATAAAATCCTTTTCATGTGAAAAACAACATCAAAAATAATAATATTTCTTGTGCTGAGAAAGTTTTTATGATTTGTTATGACATTGATTTAATGTATTTTTTTGAGGATAAAAATCTTTACGGTAATCATGTGAAAAATACTTCCGTTTTACTGATCATCCAAAGCTTTCATGAAATCAATAATATGGTTGATTTCTTCATCGGTAAGTTGTAAAGGAGCATCAGAAAGCGTTTGATTTTCTACTGTAAAGCCGAAACCTTTTCCGCCTCCTTTATTATAAAAATTCATAACTTCTTTCAGGGTTTTGTACCCGCCATTGTGCATATAGGGAGCCGTTTTACTGATGTTTCTGAGAGTAGGTGTTTTAAATGAATGCTGTAAGGAAGCTACCGTTGCATGAAACTTTCCCCTTCCAAGATCCTGGTCAAAAACCTTATTGTCCCCATTCACAGCTGTTCCCAGTACTTCCTGTTCCGTTTTCTTAAAATTGGGTGGAACAGTCCCGTTGAATAAGGGAATGAAATGACAGATCGCACATTGGGCTTTCCCGACAAAGAGATTGAATCCCTGTTTTTGACTTTCGGACATTGCGGAACGGTTTCCACTCATATATTGGTCAAAGTTGGAATTGAAGGTAGCCAAAGAGCGAATGTAGCTGGCCAGTACATTCTGAAGTTGCCATGTTTCCACTTGTTGAGTGTTGTAAATTCTTTTGAACTCCGGAGAGTATTGAGTGTCTTTATTGATTTTCCCGAGAATAATATTCAGGTCACCATGCATTTCTTCTTTATTGGAGATTACATCTGAGCTCTGGCCTTCGAGATCATCCTTCCGCA
Source organism: Chryseobacterium barbadense (assembly GCF_042849955.1). NCBI lineage: Bacteria > Pseudomonadati > Bacteroidota > Flavobacteriia > Flavobacteriales > Weeksellaceae > Chryseobacterium > Chryseobacterium barbadense. The sequence goes on along the minus strand of NZ_BAAFHL010000009.1, from coordinate 58,350 downwards.
TATCCCAGAACTGGCCATGCTGAAAACCGGCATAATTCAAAGAAGGTGCATTTCTTTGCAACTCTGCATTTTCCAGGGACATTGATTTGGAGAGTCCGTCTGTAAAAGCTTTTTCAGGGATATGGCAGGTGGCGCAGCTTCTGTTGTTACTGTTGGAAAGAATGTTGTCATTGAACAGCTTTTTTCCCAAGGCTGCTTTTTCCTCTGAGAATGCAAATTCTTTTCCCGGGCTAAAGGCATTGGAATTGAATGCGTTTTTTGAGAAGAAAGTGGCTGCATTTTTATTCAATGCTGAGGTTATTTCAATGTCCGGAATATTTTCTTGTTTTTTAAACTCCAGCATAAGAGAGGAGATTTTGTTTAAATGATCAGGAATAAAATTGACATAGTCAAAAGAATTTTTATCTGTATGCTTTTTTAATACTGCAATAGCTGAATTAATGGCTGTATCAATATTCTTTAAAGCTTTACCTTTCGACTGATCCGTAGAAATCTGATGCAAAGTCTGTCTGATTCCTTCCAGTGAATAAGGCATTTCTTTCAGGAAAGTTCCCGAAACAGGAGTGTCAAAGCCCGAAATTCCCAAGCTTGAAATCCTGAATATCTCTTGTCTTAATCCGTCAAAAACCTGATCTTTACTGATGGTAATGGTTTGAAAGTTGACCTTTATAGTATTGCTTTTATTGGTCAGTTTTTTCAACAGCCGTATCGCTTCTTCTTTATTTTCGGCTGTATAAGGGTAGAAGAGTTCTTCCAATACCTGCAATCCTTCAGGTTCCAGTTCCGTATGTTCATCCATTTCGATTTCCGGAAGAGCAGGTCCGTTGATGAATCTTGCGGAATGTGGCAGAAAATATTCCACGGCCCATTCCATTCTTTTATAGGTTTTTCTAAGCTCTTCAAATTTCTTCCGGAGTATTTTTTCATCTGCATTATTGGAAACAAGAGCCATAAGCTCACCGGTTTGTTTTTCAAAAGAAGTATTGATTAGAATTATTTCTTTTTTTACACTTCCCAGATCCTCATGTACAGGTTGGTGCTGATCATTTTTGCATTGATAAACAGAAGACAGGACAACTGTAATGAAAAGAAGCACTATTACCGGGTATTTTGACAATATTTTCATAGGTATGAAAAAGTACCAGCGGAGATTTTCCGCTGATACTTTATATTTTTATTAAATGATTGAAATTTATTTCTCTACGTTTCTGATAATGACGATCTGTCCCCCTTCTTTATTTGTATTCACTCCCGCACCATCAGCATTTTTAAACTGATCTTTCTGCCATGTATGAGAGTGGATGTTTACCGCAAATGTATTCGGAACACCAATGATATCGGAAATGTCTACCATGGCCCCGAATTCCCAGGAACCGAATTTCTGAAGGTTTCCGGATTGGTTGTACGCTGTTTGCCATGCTGCATCCGTTCTGTTGTGCTTCATGTTCAGCCATGGTTTATATTGCTTTGTGGCAATATTCAGTTGCCAGATATAAGAATCATGGGCTGCTGCTGCGTAATAAGAATCCCCGTCTTCCTGAATGTAAACAAAGTTTTCTGTCACACATAAGTTATCAGGATTGATCAGGTTGTTTCCTGGATTTGAATCTCCTTCTGCTACAACTTCCAGCTTTCCGGTTAGCATGTTGCTTTCATTAAGAACAAGTTTGTACACTCTTCCCCACATGGTAAGTCCCGGTTTTGGATTCGTCCCGTCGGAAGACTCACCTGTTGCGGTAAAGTAGACTTCTCTTCCTTTTCCTGCCCCTTTTCTGTAATCTACGTCTTCAACTCTTGAAAAACGGATCGCATTATTGTTAATGTTCTGCTGGTTGATCTGTGCCCCCGTTAGATTTTTGGCATTAGGAATTTCTACGAATTCTACATCGTATGAGTTTCCTTTTACCATATCCGTTTCTGTATAATTATTATTGGTTCTTTTTAAAGCATAAAGTTTTCCGTTGTCAAGGTCTCCCTGTGCATTAGCGACATACATAATCAGCTGTCCAGCAGATTGGTGAGAAGAAGAATAAGACTGGTCTTCACCAATTATGATGTAGGTTTTCCCGCCGGAAACATCCTTAGGAAGCGGAACAGCATTTTCCATAGAAGCTTTTCCTAAAGCCGGTTTTACTCTGGTCTGATCAGATGCCTGTGATGTTGGAGCCAATGGATTCAGGGCGTGAACCATGCTTTCTTCTCCGGATTCTCCTGCAGTAAGGAATGCACTGAACCCGTGGGTTTCCTGAGTAGCAAGGGTTGCAGAGCAAAGTCTTGTCATTCCTCCGATTCCATTCAGGATATATTCCCCTTTGAAAGGCTTGAACGTTTTATCTAAATACACTCTTGATACAGATTGGGTAATCTCATGATTGGTAATCATTAAATAACCATCAGAGTTAGGATCTTTCATAATTCCCATGCCGTCCGGCTGACCGGCCAATACGAAATTGGGAGTTCCCGGAAGAACATCCGAACTTGAAATCAGGGTAGTGATATTCAGGCTTTCGAAACCGGGCATTCCGTAGACAAATGCAGGTTCTTTTGAAAAATTTTCGATTTTAATATTCTGGTTGATGGGGTTTTCCTGTCCGTTATTGTCATCATTGCAGCTCTGGAATGCCAAAGCAGCCAACAACAGAACTCCGATAGTTTTGTTCATTTTCATAATTACTTTTTGAATTTCGATTAAAGCAAAACTACAGGTCTAGTATGAATTATATTTTAAGGAGACGAAACAAATAGTTTAAGTTTAAGTAATGATTTGTTAAGACAAGGTCAATAATTAGAATGGTTATAAATAAAACCTCTTCAGAACGAGAGTATCTAAATCATCTTATTTATTTTTTTAGGAAATTTTATTATTTATTCTGAATTCGGGATAAGATTTAGCTATTACAAGTATTTAATTTTAACGCAAAATCCGCAATATCATTGATTATTCTTTATTTTTCGTTCGCTAAGGCACTCTGCTCAGCTATAACTTACCGCAAACACTGCTGAGTAAAAACGCCCTTGCGAACGAAAATTATAACAAAATATAGGAAAGCTCCAGCGTACATAGCGTTTATGCAATTTCAACATATTTTACTTAACCAGAACTGAGGTTATTTAGGATTGGTATACTTTTTATAGATATATTTGGATAGATTTTTAAAAACACAAAAACAGATGAAAAATTATTACTTCACCGGAATATTCGGTGCTTCTCTATTATTCTTCTCTTTCAGTGCAAAAGCACAGATGCAGGATGTAAGCGCTATGACACAGCAACGCGATGTTTTAAAGCTTTATACAGATCTTATGGATAAGCAAATCAACCTGGAAAAAGAAAAGCAGAATAATGCTAAAATTTTAGGGAAAACAGAGGGACTTAACAATCTATCTGATAAAAAGACAGATAAATTCAGTGCTTCCGACCCCAGTAGTACTGCCAAAGATGCAAGGAAAACGGCAAAGCTTTTAAGGCAAACGGAATCTGCCAACAAAGAACTGCAGAAAAGCAATTACAGAATTGTTAATATGGAAGGGGAGATCAAAAAATTACAAATGCAGCTGGATAGATTGAAATATGCAGTAGAAGTTAAGGAAAAATAAAAAAAGGAAGTCATTGACTTCCTTTTTAGTTATATATTGAGAGCTTTTTGATAAGCATTCTCTAAACCTTCAAGATTTTTTCCGCCTGCTGTGGCAAATCCTGGATTTCCTCCGCCACCGCCTTGGATTTCTTTCGCTAAATCTTTCACAATGGCGCCCGCCTGATACTTGGCTGCCAAATCATCGGAAACACCTACGGTAATCATTGGTTTTCCATCTGCATCAGAAAGAACGATCGTCACAGAAGTCGGGATTTCTTTTTTCAACTGGAAAACAATGTCTTTTACAGAACCTGCATCTAAAGAAGTTCTTTTTACTAATAATTGTTTATCACCTTTCTGTTCATAAGCATTTTTCCAGTCACTGATTTCTCCTTTTGCCTTCTCTTTTTTCAAAGCATCCACTTCAGCTTTTAAAGAAGCGTTTTCATCCATTAATTTCTCAATAGATTTTACCACATCTTTGGACTTCAGTAATTGAGCGATTTCAGAAACCTGTTTTTCAAGATTGTTGAAGTATTCATCAGATTTATCCCCGGAGATAGCTTCAATTCTTCGGATTCCTGCAGCGGTTGAGCTTTCGGATGAGATTTTGAAATGTCCGATTTCGCTGGTGTTTTTCACGTGAGTTCCTCCACAAAGTTCTCTTGAACTACCAAACTGGATCATTCTTACATTGTCACCGTATTTTTCACCGAATAAAGCCATTGCTCCTTTATCCAAAGCTTCCTGAATCGGAATGTTTCTGAATTCCTGTAAAGCAATGCTTTCTTTGATCTTTCTATTTACTTTTTCTTCTACCAGAGCCAATTCTTCTTCAGTCATTTTGTTGAAATGAGAGAAGTCGAAACGAAGGTAATCCGGACCTACATAAGAACCTTTTTGCTCTACGTGAGTTCCTAAAACCTCTCTTAACGCTTCATGTAAAAGGTGGGTTGCAGAGTGATTAGACTGTGTATTCTTTCTGTCTGTAGCATTTACTTTAGCATAGAAAACTGCTCCTGCATCTTTCGGAAGACCATTCATTAAAGAAATGATCAATCCGTTTTCTTTTTTTGTATCTAAAACTTCAAAACTTTCCGCAGCATTTTCAAGGATACCTTTATCTCCTATTTGTCCACCTCCTTCCGGATAGAAAGGAGAGTTGCTTAATACCACCTGATAAAATTCCCCGTCTTTATTTTCTACTTTTCTGTATCTTGTAATATAGGTTTCAGCTTCAATCTGATCATACCCTACAAAAGTTTCAGGTTTTTCTTCCAGTACTACCCAGTCGTAAACCTTAGAAGCGGAATCTTTTTTGGAACGCTGCTTTTGCTTTTCCATTTCGGCTTCAAAGCCTTTTTCGTCAATGGTTAATCCTTTTTCCTCAGCAATGATTCTCGTTAAATCGTCTGGAAAACCATAAGTATCATATAATTCGAATACCTCTTCACTAGGTAATACTTTTAGGTTATCCGCTATAGTTTGCTGAATTAATTTTTCAACCCGGATCAATCCGTTTTCAATGGTTTTTAAGAAAGATTCTTCTTCACTCCTGATCACTTCAGTTACTAGTTGCCCCTGTTTTTCCAGTTCCGGGAAGAATGTACCCATTTGATTTTTAAGAACAGAAACCAATTCGAAAAGGAAAGGTTCTTTCATTCCTAAGAATCTGTAAGAGTAAGAAATGGCTCTTCTTAATATTCTTCTGATTACATACCCTGCTCCTCCGTTGGAAGGTAATTGTCCGTCTGCAATGGCAAAAGAAACCGCTCTGATGTGGTCTACCACTACACGGATCGCAATATCTTTTTCGTCTTCTAAAACTCCTGTGTATTTCTTTCCGGAAAGTTCTTCCACTTTAGCAATCAATGGAGTGAAAACATCTGTATCATAGTTGGATGATTTCCCCTGTAACGCCATACAAAGACGCTCAAATCCCATTCCGGTATCTACATGCTGCTTTGGTAGTTTTTCAAGGCTTCCGTCAGCTTTTCTGTTGAATTCCATGAAAACCAGGTTCCAAACCTCTACAACTTGCGGATGATCATTATTGACCAATTCTAATCCGGAAACTTTTGCTTTTTCTTCAGGAGTTCTTAAATCCACATGAATTTCGGAGCAAGGTCCACAAGGCCCGCTTTCCCCCATTTCCCAGAAATTGTCTTTTTTGTTTCCGTTGATGATTCTGTCTTCAGAAATATGAGATTTCCAGAAATCATAGGCATCCTGATCTCTTTCCAGATTTTCGGTAGCGTCTCCTTCAAAAATGGTTACATACAGGTTCTCTTTAGGAATTCCGTAAACTCCTGTTAAAAGTTCCCAGGCAAAAGCAATAGCATCTTTTTTAAAATAATCACCAAAAGACCAGTTTCCCAACATTTCGAACATGGTGTGGTGATAGGTATCTCTACCCACATCATCCAAATCATTATGTTTCCCTGAAACCCTCAGACATTTTTGTGTATCAGCAATTCTGGGAGCTGTAGGTTCTTTGTAACCCAGGAAAAAATCCTTGAATTGAGTCATTCCGGAATTGGAAAACATGAGAGTAGGGTCGTCTTTCAGCACAATAGGCGCTGAAGGAACAATAAGGTGATCTTTGCTTTTAAAATAATCTAAAAATTTTTGACGTATCTCTTGTGATGTCATCATGATATATATTGCTTTGCTTTTACAATTTTTTGATAAGATGCAAATTTAAGGTTTTTAGCTGATTCATATCTACTTTAAGATATTGAAGGCATAATTTTTTGTAAGAAATTTTGAAAATAATGGTTCTGGTTTCAAAATAAGCATTTGTCATTCTGAACGAAACAAAGTGGCATGAAGAATCTCAACAGTTAAAGAATGTTTAGATTACTGCGAAATGACAAAATTGTTATTTGATGTTTAGTATTCAATTGGTTTTTAATATTTTTGAATCTCGCTGATTTCGCTGATTATGCAGTTGATGGTGTTAAAAAAAAATTATAAAAGCGTTTTATCTTCTAAATAAGATTAATGAAAAACGAAGTACTGAAAAACTGGGTAGAGCAGTATTCCGGGTCTCTTTTGAAGAGAGCGGTTTATCTGCTTTCGGATAAGGATGAAGCACAGGATATTGTTCAGGAAGTTTTTCTGTCCGCTTTTTCAGCCTATGATTCTTTTGAAGGGAAAAGTCAGCCGTTAACCTGGCTGATGACTATTTTGAACAGAAAAGTGGCCGATTTTTATCGTAAAAAATATAAATCCGAGCCTCAGATACAGCTGGATCATTTTTTTGATGAAACGGGTTCGTGGAGAAATGATGATGTCCTCAATAATTGGGATTCTTCTCACAAAGAAACTGAACTTCTCGATGATAAAGATTTTAATAAAACATTAGAGGATTGCATAGAAGATTTGCCCTCCAGATGGAAGATTCCGTTGAAAATGAATTATCTTCAGGAAAAAAAAGCACCGGAAGTGAGTCAGGAATTGAATATTTCCACGACTAATCTATGGAAGATTCTGCAAAGAGGGAGAATGCAGCTGAGAGAATGCCTGGATTTGAACTGGTTTGCAAAATCATAAGGATTGAAAAATGTTAAAAAAACTAATACATACTATTTTCTTACCATGCAGTGAAGCTACTTTACTGATGGAAAAGCGCAATGCAGAAACCATTTCTTCTAAAGAGAACTGGGAGCTTTCTCTCCATTTGAAGATTTGCAAATGGTGCAGGGCCTATCAACAAAAACTCGAAATTTTAGATGATATTCTGAAGAGAAAGCTTTCTCAAAGAGCAGAAAGTGAAATTAATGATTCTGATATTCAGAATTTTAAAAATAAAATGCTTGAAAATTTAGATTCTTAAGAAAAAAATGTCAGGATTTTGAAATGGTTCCGACTATACTTTTGAAAATAATAAAGTATTCATTCAAAATCTTAAACTTATGAACGGAACTACTACAGAAATTAACCAACAACCCCCGGCTTATAAACTCGGATATTACATTTCGCTTTTTGGAGCATCCCTTATTTTGCTTTGGATAGGTGTTTTTAAATTCACTCCTACAGAAGCTGCAGCGATAAGGCCATTAGTTGAAAACCATTTTCTTACCTCTTTTGTATATGATGTGATGAGTGTTCAGACAGTGTCAAATACTATCGGAGTTATAGAAATTATCATTGCATTACTATTGATATTTAGTGTGAAATTTGCATTTCTAAGAAGATATGCAGGAATAGGGATGATCATTACTTTTCTGATCACATTAAGTTATTTATTGACAACTCCCGGTGTCTGGAAAATGGTGGACGGAATTCCGGTGACAGACTTTTTTATCCTGAAAGATCTGATGCTTTTAGGATTTGGATTGATGATATTTCAAAAGAAACAATAATGGATAAAAAGAAAAAAATGAAAAATATATTGATATTGCTCGGAGTCGTTCTGGGTATTGCAGTCTTTGCAACGAGTTGTAAAGATTCATTGAAATCAAAATCAGCAGAAACTAAAAAAGAAAATGAGACCATTATGGACAGTAAAAATGTAAGAGAAATCTATTTTGCAGGCGGATGTTTTTGGGGAACAGAGCACTTTTTTCAACAGATTCGTGGGGTAGTAGGGACAGAAGTTGGATATGCCAATGGAAATACTGAAAATCCTACTTACGAAGAAGTTGTAAGCCACACCACAGGTTTTGCGGAAACAGTGAAAGTAAAGTATGATCCTGAACAGGTGGATTTAAAGCTCCTGATCGAGTTGTATTTCAAAACTATTGATCCTACAAGTATCAATAAGCAGGGAAACGACAGAGGAGATCAGTACAGAACCGGAATTTACTATACTGATCAAGCAGATGAAGCTATAGTGAAAGGTGAAGTTCAGAAGTTAGCTAAAAATTACAGCAAGCCAGTAGTTGTAGAAACTATCCCTTTGAAAAACTTCTACAAAGCGGAAGATTATCATCAGGATTATCTTGATAAAAATCCCGGAGGTTACTGCCATATTGAACCTGGGCTTTTTGAAATGGCGAGAAATGCCAATCCGCTTCCAAAAGCAAAATATCAAAAGCAGGATAAAGAAGTGTTGAAGGAAAAGCTGACTCCGATTCAGTATGATGTTACCCAGAATAATGCTACAGAACGACCTTACACGAATGAATATGATAAAGAATTCCGTGACGGGATCTATGTAGATATTACAACAGGAGAGCCATTATTTATTTCAACAGATAAGTTTGAATCCGGTTGTGGTTGGCCAAGCTTTTCAAAACCGATTACCAAAAAAGTAATTGAAGAAAAAATGGACAGATCTCATGGAATGACAAGAGTTGAGGTAAGAAGTAAAACAGGAGACGCTCATTTGGGACACGTATTTACAGACGGTCCGGAAGAAAAAGGAGGTTTACGTTACTGTATCAACAGTGCTTCCCTTAAGTTTATTCCAAAAGAAGAAATGGAGAAAAAAGGATACGGAGAATATTTGCCGCTGTTGGAGAAAAAATAAGAAAAGGTCGCTTTCAAGCGACCTTTTATATTTTTAATATTTACCTGTTAAGCTATTGATCTTCTTTTCCAAAGCATCAATTTTGATTTGTTGTTCCTTTAAGGCGTTAACGAGTACCGGGATAATTTCCGTGTAAGAGATACCAAGCATTTTATTTTCGGATGTTTCAACGATTTCAGGAATGATTTTTTTCATCTCTTGTGCACTAAAGCCTAATTTAATTTTTTTATCGGCATCGGCTTTTAAGGTGTAAACAATAGGGTCCATTTCCAAAATCTCTTTCAAGCCATAGTTGAGATCTTTAATGTTTTCCTTCAGGCGGATATCAGAGCTTACATTGGGAGAATTGGTCAGATAAAGTCTTCCGAAACGATGATCGGCATCTCCTAAATCTGTTGTATTATTGTATCCGGGTCTGATAATACCTTCCTGAAAGGCATAAATATCCGCTGTTGACCCCTCCACATCAAATGTGACACTGTTACGTCCGTTTGCGTTATTTGTGGGAACCCCCGTTAAAGCAGCAGCACTGTTGTTAGCAATATAACCCGGAGTAATAACAAACCGGGAAGTATTATTCCCTGCCGTGTCCTGAATGACCAACCCTTTAAAAAATCCAAAGTCAGGAGATTGTATAACTAAAGCATCTTTGGGTTGAGGTTCAATTATGCTGAGTTTTACCGTAGGTGCATTATTGTTGATTCCTACATTCCCATTATCCAGTACGGTAAGGAGTTCTGTACCTGAAGAATTATTAACTTCTAAAGATTTTGAACCGGATGTATTGCCTGAACTGACAATATCTAAAGTAGCAGAAGGACTTGTAGTTCTTATACCTACTTGCGCTTTTGTGGTTGATAATACTGCAAAAAGTGCCGAAAGAGCGATAATTTTTTTCATTTTTTTTGTTTTTGTTTTTTTAAGGGTGACAAAATTAAATAATTAAATTTTTAACCTTAATTTAAATTAATATTAAAAAAATAAATTTTTTTAGATGATTATGAATAAATATTTATTTATAGTGTAGAATGTATTTTCAATAATTAGTTATTAATGTACAAACGGTATTAAAAAGTGGGAAATAAATATTTTAAAATAAGAGACAAAAATAAGCACAACCTGAATACAATGCGTCTTAAGCCCTTTTTCATCAGGCTTTCATGAAAAAAGCGACTCAAAAAATGAATCGCTTGATTATTATATTTAATCCGGGAAAGATTACCAGTCTTTCTTTTTCAATATCCAGTAAGAACCGAAAATAAAAATGATACACCAGATAATGCAAGCCATTAGACTTTCAATGGGATAAGTGAATTCATATTTTAAGCCTATCGCTTTTGCAAGATTTAATCTGATCAGAGGATTAGGGATTAAACTAGACATGCTTTCTAATGGCAAAAGTTTTGTAAAAAAGAACGAATTTTGAGCAGCATCCATTCGTTGTTGCTGTGTCAATCCCTGTAATCTTGTGAATGATTCCACCCCGATTAAAATGCCCTCAATTATCCAGAAAACAAAAAATGCAAGAAAAACAAACACCGATTTTCTTAGTAAAACGGAAAGGAACATTAAAAAGCAGAAGAATGTGAACAGTTTCAGGAAGTAATTTCCTATGAAGAACATCTCCTCAAAAACCTTGGCTGAATCCGTTACCTTAGAATATTTATATCCTAAAAACATGGTAATGGCAAAGACTAGGATAGTAGAAACAGCAGTGAATATCGTAATGGTTAATAGTTTTGAAGTAATGAATTCCCTTCTGCTTAATCCGTCAATCGTATTTTGTTTAAACATCCTGTTACTGAATTCCTGAGAGATAGAGAATACAATGATCAATCCAAGGAAAATCTTTAACAATGCAACGATCCATGTAGTGAAATTCCAGATTTCCGGGAAGTTGTATATACCTTGTTCTTTTAAATTAATCCGGTTTCCAAAAACCTTAAGATCTACCAATCCAATGAAAAGCAAAGCAATTAAAATAGCAAAATAAAGAATGGTGAAGATCTTGAATGGTCTGTAATTCAGATTTTTATAATATTCAAGTTTTAATAATTTAAGCATGGGTATTCGTATTTTTTACAAGTTCAAGGAATTGAGTTTCAAGAGACTGCTTTTTCTTCATCAGATGCGAAAGGAAAATTCCTTTTTCAGCCAGTTTCTGATTTAAGCTGGAAGCAGAGATCGAGGCATCATCCCGGATTTGGGCTTTAATGATGTCTCCTTCCAAATGCACGGATTTGAACCACTGAAGTTCCTCCAGTACACTCAAAAGTTGTGGGTTGTTATCTGCTTTCAATTCAAAATACCCTTTATTATTAGTCATTTCATCCACTCTTCCGCAGTAAATTGAATTTCCCTCTTTCAATACGATTACATGGCTGCAAATTTTTTCAATTTCATCCAGCAGGTGACTTGCAATAATGATGGTAATCCCTTGCTTTGCAATATTGCTGATGATTTCCCTGATCTGGATGATCCCTTCAGGGTCCAATCCGTTGGTAGGTTCATCTAAAATAAGAACCTCCGGATTATTTAGCATTGCAGATGCAATGGCCAAACGCTGTTTCATTCCTAATGAAAATGTTCTGAAGGTATCTTTCTTTCGTTCAAAAAGCCCAACGGTTTTTAAAACCTCGTCAATTCTCCCATATGGAGCTTCTTTAATTTCCGCAACGATTTTCAGGTTGGTTTCAGCACTTAAATAAGGATAGAAATTAGGCTGCTCAATAATCGCTCCGATTTTTTTCAAAGTCTCTGAGGTAGTTCCTTTTTGTCCGAACCAGAACCAATCTCCATTGGTAGGATTAATAGTAGAAAGAAGCATCCCGAATGTGGTGGATTTTCCACTTCCGTTAGGCCCGAGAAGACCGTAAACATTCCCCTTTTCGACATCAAAAGAAATATTGTTTACAGCAACTCTTTTGAATTTTTTAGTCAGATTTTTTACTGATAAAATTTTTTCCATGTAATTTGTTTTACATAGTAGTAGTCTATGTAAATGATAAAATGTTACACTATTTAAGATTAAAATATTAAATTTGATAGAACAATAGGTTATTATGAAGTTAATTGAACTCGCTAAGGAATTAAATATTTCGGCCGAAGCTATAAAACGATTCATTCAGGATTTTGATCTTGATTTGGGAGGATGTATCAGTACCAATTTTGAAGTGAAGGAGGATTTTGAAAAATTTGCCCGTGAAAATGCAGATTTTTTAAAACTGTACGAAAAAGACCTCGATAAAAATAAAACCCTGGAACAAATTGCGGAAACAATCAATCAGCCTAAAGAAAAGATAGAAAAGGCTATCAAAGAGGATCATTCCAATATTTTTGATAACGGGCTTTTCAGGTCATCAATTTCAAGCTATGGGATTGATAATAAGCTAGGCGGTAATTATAAATTTGTCTATGATTATTTTGGGCATAAGACAAGCCTTCAACAAAGAGATTTTATAGGTTACAGAGATTTATTCTTTTATATTTCCGGTGTATTAGAGCCATTCTTAAATCCACAGCAGATCAAAGACTGGGGGATTCATAAGCCGGCCGGGATTATATTATATGGCCCACCCGGAAGCGGTAAGATATTCTGGGCGAATAAAATTGCGGAGATCATCGGGTATAAGTTCAAGGAGGTGAAGAAACATTATTTGGGAACATCATTTATTGACGGGACTAAAACCAGTTTCAACGATTTTCTGGTCAGCATGATGAAGGAAGACAAAGTGCTTCTTTTTATGGAAGATTTTGATGAAATTATGATGGAAAGAAGTGCAGAAACAGATGTGGCGTCCTGTAACCTTGAAACCCAGGAAATCATTCTTCATTATATCGGTAAATTTGAGCAGGAAGATCTCTTAATGGTCGGTTCTGCCAATTCGGTATCAGAAATAGATGAGGAAATTCTTGCACCGGGAAGATTTGATGTGATTATTCCTGTTTTCCCGCCTAATGCTTCTGAACGTTCTGAAATTATTTTATATGCAATGACGAAAGAACTTCAGGAAGACTCTTTGCTATATAAAATCCTTAAAAATAATAAAGCAGATAAAATACCTTTCTGGCATGGGATTTCATCACAAATGAAGGCCTTTAGCAATACGATGGTGATAGATTTTACCCAAAGCCTGAAAAAGCGTATTAAAAATTTATACGCACGAACCAGAAATGAAAAATTAAAAATTGATCAGGCTCTTTTGAATGGAGCCCTGAGAGATGCCGCTGCCAAACTTACGGAAGAATACCTTGATCAGATTGCCAGATTTCTGAACGATGTTATCGTGAATAATTATGATGATTTCAAACACAGAGTTGCCGCTTTGAAAAATGAACTTGATGCTTATAAAGTGGTGGAAATCCCACGAAGGGCCATTGGTTTTCAGCATAATGAGGAAGAAGATCAGAAAAAAGACAAAGATAATTCTCAATAATTATTACCCATTACCTATTACTCATAATTCACATTGATCATTATGAACAGCATCTGGGAGCTTGAAACTTTTTACAGAAAGCGCAATATTATTATTGTTGGGGCCGGTTTCACGGGATTATGGATCGCTGTTTCCATCAAGGAAAAATATCCTGAAAAATCGGTTTTAATTATTGAAAGAAGCTCAATTCCTTTAGGTGCATCAACAAGAAATGCGGGTTTTGCCTGCTTTGGAAGCCTTACCGAAGTTATTGCCGATTCCCAGAAAATGGGTTGGGGAAAAACACTGGATTTGGTAAAAATGAGGTTTGAAGGGCTCAGGAAAATTCAACAGTATTTCAAACATGATGAAATTGATTTTGAATTAACCGGAGGGTATGAAATTCTGAATAGTGAAGAACCTTTACATCAAATAGCTGAGGTTAATGAAAAACTGGCTGCCATCACCGGAGTTGAGAGAACATACTTTCTTAATCAGGATAAAATACAACAGTTCGGGTTAGGGAAATCTGATTTTTTAATTGAAAATTCATGTGAAGGAAGTCTGCATTCAGGAAAATTGATGCAAAAACTTTTAGAAAAATGCCATGAATTGAAAGTAGAATTTCTTTTCGGAACAGAAGTGAAAAATAGTGTTGAGAGCGCACATGGAATTGAAGTTCAGATTTCAGATACACTTTCAGTTGACGCAGATCAGCTTATTTATTGTACCAATGCTTTCAGTTCAACATTTTTGGAAAAAGAAGAGATCATTCCGGCTCGTGGACAGATTCTTTTGACGGAGCCCCTCGAAAATTTAAAACTTCGGGGAACTTTCCATTATGACGAAGGATTTTATTATTTCAGAAATTTGGGAAACCGTGTTTTATTAGGCGGTGGAAGAAATAAAGACTTTAAGACAGAAGAAACCACTGATTTTGACACCACTGCATTTTTACAGGATCATTTGGAAAACTTTCTGAAAGAAGTTGTTCTTCCCGGTCAGGATTTCAAAGTTGCTCACCGCTGGTCCGGAATTATGGCAATGGGATCGGAGAAAACGCCCATTATAAAACAGCTTTCCGAAAGACAGTTCTGTGCAGTCCGACTTTCCGGAATGGGAGTGGCTTTAGCTCCGAAAATCGGGGAAATTGTTATGGGAATGATTTTATAGTTTAAGTCTCGCAGATTTCGCAGATCTTAAATGCCTGGAAATTAATTCTTTTCCTACCAATCGAAAATTTCATTTGTTAATTATTCAGAATTAAATTCATGACGAAAAAAACCGTACCTAACAATTAATTCGGATTCTAAAATTAATTTCATTTTTTCATGGTTAATTCCTTTTTCCAGTTGTATGAGTATTTTTTCAGATAACCAATTATCACTTTGACTAATGTCTTTAAATAAATTCATTTTATGAAACAATTTATTTAATTGGAATAATAAAGAGTTTCGTTGACTAATAACTAAATTATATAAAGTAAATATACCTTAAAATATTACTCACTGCACATTATTCATTACTCATAATTTTATCCGTATTTTTGCAAAAAAGAAATATTCGTGATTAACAACGACCAGATAAAAGAAGTTCAATCCAGAATTGAGGATTTACATAAATACCTTCAGATCGAAAAAAAGAAGATCGAAATTTCCAATGACGATGAGAAAACGGCAGCTCCTGAATTTTGGGACAATCCGAAAGAAGCAGAATCATTTCTGAAACAGCTTCGTTCCAAGAAAAAATGGGTGGAAGATTATGAAGAGATCAACAGCCAGTTTGAAGACCTTCAGGTATTGGCGGAATTTGCCAAAGAAGATCCTGATTCTGAAAAAGAATTAGACGAAACTTTTCCACAGTTAGTAGAAAAGATTGAAGATTTAGAATTTAAAAACATGCTTTCCAATGAAGGAGATGAACTTTCTGCAGTACTACAGATTACAGCGGGAGCGGGAGGAACAGAAAGCTGTGACTGGGCTTCCATGCTGATGAGGATGTACACCATGTGGGCGGAAAAGCAAGGCTATAAGATCAGGGAACTGAACTTCCAGGAAGGTGATGTTGCAGGAGTAAAAACAGTGACCCTGGAAATTGATGGAGAATATGCCTTCGGATACTTAAAAGGAGAAAACGGAGTTCACCGATTGGTAAGGATTTCACCATTCGACAGTAATGCAAAACGTCACACAAGTTTTGTTTCCGTATATGTCTATCCTTTGGTGGACGATACGATTGAAATTAACATCAACCCGGCCGATATATCATTTGAAACCATGCGAAGTTCCGGAGCCGGTGGACAGAACGTAAACAAAGTGGAAACGGCAGTACGTCTTCGCCACGCTCCTACGGGAATTATCATTGAAAACTCAGAATCCCGTTCGCAACTTCAGAATAAGGAAAAAGCTATGCAGTTGCTTCGTTCAAGGTTATATGAAATGGAACTTGAAGAACGTATGAAAGCCCGAAACGAGATCGAAGCCAACAAAATGAAAATAGAGTGGGGAAGCCAGATCAGAAACTATGTGATGCATCCTTACAAATTGGTAAAAGACGTTCGTTCCGGTCACGAAACCTCAGATGTGGATGCCGTAATGAACGGAAATATCACCCCATTTCTGAAAGCATTTTTAATGGCAGACGGAACAGCGGTTTCGGATGATGATCTGGATCTGTAAAATATCATAGCCTGGAATTGTTAAAAACTTATAATTAATTTTTGTATCAGGTTTTTTAGGCTTATTTTTGTTACTCATCAATATTTATGGAAGATTTCAATAGTTGGAAGGATTTACTGAACCCTGAGTTTTATATCAAAATGGGTGGGTTCTGGCTTATTTTATTTATTATTTTTGCTGAAACGGGTCTTTTTGTGGGATTCTTTTTACCCGGGGACTCCTTATTATTTGTTTCGGGAATCTATGCGGTGGAAATTATCAAAGAGACTTTTGGCTCTACAGGGAGCGATTTTTTAGATACTACCATTCTGGCGGCCTGCGTTTCTTTAGCAGCAATTATTGGAAACGAAGTAGGATATTATTTCGGATTAAAAACAGGTCCGGCTTTATACAAAAAGAAAGATACCACATTATTTAAAAAGAAATACCTATATCAGGCACACGATTTCTTTGAAAAACATGGTGCGTTGGCAGTTATAATGGCGAGGTTTTTACCGGTGGTAAGAACTTTTACCCCTATTGTTGCGGGTATTGTGAAAATGGATAAGAAAGAATTCTTAAGAGATAATATTATAGGAGCTGTTTTGTGGTCATTCTCTTTAATTTATGCTGGCCATTATTTGGATAAAGTGTTCAGAGATGAATTTGGAATTGAATTAAAATCCAAACTGGAATACATTATCATTGTGATTGTATTGATCACCACACTTCCGGTGATCATCAAATTCCTGTTTGGGAAAAAGCAGGATTTCTCTAAATATGAGGATCAGAATTTTGATTAAAATATCTTATATAAGTAAATAACCTGCTAAAATGCAGGTTATTTTTTTATCCAGTCCAGAATATTTGGATAGATGATACTGTCTCTCTTCTTTTTGCTGAAAAACCTTGGTGCATGGCCAGCTCCTTCCATAAAAACCAATTTATGCGGGACGTTCTGTTGAGTCAATGCAGAATCTAACGAAAGACCCTGTTTTTGATTCACCAGAAAATCCCTATTCCCCTGAAATAATAGAGTAGGAATATTACTGATATTGGCAATCGGGCTTGCTTTTTGAAATTCTTCAGATAAGTTTTTACGATTGAATTTTGTTCCCACAGCCCTTTGAATTGTAGGGGATGAATATTTTGAATAAAATGAATTCAGGTATTCTTTAGAAAAAAAATCAGTAGGCCCGCTCAGGGAAATAATTTTCCTGATCTGATCAGCATGTTGATATCCGTAAAGTAATGCCAAATGTCCACCTGCGCTTTCACCGAGAAGGATATAATTATTGGGTTGTAATTCGGCTTTCTGAGCCAGTGAATTGAATTTTTCAATAGCCGAAGCAATATCCTCCAACTGCTGTTTATAAGTGACTTTTTTTGAAACCAGGCGGTAATTCATATTAATGCTTGGAATATTATTTTTAAAAAGCATTTTTTGAATATGAATCATATGTTCTTTTCTGCCGTATTTCCAGGCGCCACCATGAACAATAAGAACTACAGGAGATGTTTCCAGATAATCGGACGGCAAGAAAATATCCATTTTCTGCTTCTTATGTTCTCCATATTTTAGATTATAAATTTTTTGTTCATTGTTGGTCCCTACCCAAACCCTGAACCTTGAATTGCATGAATTCAAAATGAATCCTATGCATCCCAAAACAAAGAAGTGGTATCTGAGTACGAGCTTTTTCATTGATTAAAAATACATAAAAATGAAGAATTATGAATGCTTGTAGAAATGACTTTTAACCGTGTATTATAATTCCTTAAAAAGCTATATTTTTTATACCTTTAGTCTTGTAGGGCTTGTAAAGACGTTGTAGGTCAACCCATAGAATTAAGCTTTACTCTTTTTCTATTAAATCGGGGTACAATCATATCGGGAAATCAGATTAAAACCTTATTTTTGCCGTACTTAACACTTATTAAAAAAATATTAAAATACTATGGCATCTGGTTTTTTTGCGATTTTGGACGATATTGCCGCTCTGATGGATGATGTGGCAGTTACAAGTAAAATAGCAACTCAGAAGACGGCAGGGATTTTAGGTGATGATTTAGCCGTAAATGCAGAAAAAGCAACCGGTTTTCTTTCTTCCCGCGAATTGCCGGTCTTATGGGCAATTACGAAAGGATCTTTCATTAATAAACTTATTATTCTTCCCATTGCTTTCCTGCTCAACTGGCTCTATAAGCCCGCAATAGAAATTATCCTGGTTTTGGGAGGACTTTACCTCGCTTTTGAAGGCGTGGAAAAGATCATCGAATTTTTATTCCACCGTTCGAAAAAAGGGCATGAAGTTATTGAAGAAAGCCAGGTTGATGAAGATGAACCCGTTTCTGAAAAGACCAAAATAAAGTCTGCCATAGCAACCGATTTTATTCTTTCCATAGAAATTGTAATCATTGCTTTGGGAACAGTTATTGAGGAAAACCACCCGTTACTAACACAAATTCTCACCGTAACTTTTGTAGCATTTATAGCAACCGTAGGAGTGTATGGAATTGTAGCTCTTATCGTAAGAATGGATGATGCAGGTTTCAAGCTGATTAATAAAAGCAATGATAAAGGATTCTTCTCCAAATTGGGACATTTATTGGTAAATGCATTACCTATTATCATCAAAATATTAGGAATTGTAGGGACTCTTGCTCTGATCTTGGTCTCAGGAGGGATTTTTGCTCACAATATCTCTTACCTTCACCATTTCCTTCCCACATGGCCGGATATGATCAAAGAATTTACTTTCGGGATCATTGGGGGATTAATCGCTGTAGCATTATTTACTGTAGGTAAGAAAATATATTCAGCAGTTCTTCGTAAATAATCGAGTTTTGGTTAAGGATTTTATTTTAAACGCAAATGATGGTCGCAATATTAGTAAAAGGATCATTTTTTAGAACGCAAAGGCACTCTGTTCAGCAATTGACAACAAAAGCTTTATCATTAGTTGAGTGAAACGCCGTTGCGAACGGAAAAATATAGGCAGTAAAATTTAAAGACCTTTGCTTACATCGTGTTTAAATAAAATTGTTCTGTTTTCTTAACCCGAACTCAGGTTAAATAATAAGTTTATAAATAATAAAGAATACATCGGCGCGGGAGCTTTGCTCCCGCACCGAACTTATTACAAAAAAAAGAGGCTTTAATAAGCCTCTTTTAAATATATTCTTAATTGAATAAATCTTTCACTTTATCAAAAAAAGTTTTTTCTTTTCCGGATGGCTCTGCCACCATTTCTCCGCTTGACATCTGCTTTTCGAAGAATTCTTTCTGTTCTTTCGTAAGCTTTTGAGGGGTCCATACATTAATATGGATGAACATATCGCCTTTCCCATAGCTGTCAATGCTTGGAAGCCCTTTTCCAGCCAGTCTTAAAATCTTGCCGGATTGGGTTCCCGCATCTACGGTAATTTTCACTTTTCCACCTACCGTAGGAACCTCTTTTTTAGTTCCCAAGGCCGCTTCTGCAAAAGAAATATATAATTCCTGGTGAAGATTGTCACCTTCTCTTTTAATGACTCTATCCACTTCCTCTTCGATGATCACTAAGAGATCTCCCGGAATACCACCAAAAGGAGCATCATTTCCTTTTCCTCTCACATTAAGCTGGATGCCGTCTCTAGCTCCTGCCGGAATATTAATGGTCACTTCTTCTTCATCCTTGATCAGACCTTGTGCATTGGCGCCGGCCGGAATTTTATCGGCTACTTTTCCGATTCCCTGGCAGGTTCCACAGGTAGTCTGGGTCTGCATTTGTCCAAACATCGTATTCATTACTTTGATCTGAACACCGGAACCGTTACAGGTAGGACATGTTTTTGAAGTGGCACCTTCCGCCATTTTCATTTTCTTTACTTTGATGGTTTTCTGGGTACCATTCACCATCTCTTCAAGGTTCAGCTTGATTCTTATCCTAAGATTGGAACCTTTTACCTGCTGCTGATGCCCTCCGCCACCAAATCCTCCGAATCCGCCACCAAAATGACCACCGAAAATATCTCCGAACTGGCTGAAAATATCTTCCATATTCATTCCCCCGCCGAATCCGCCACCGAATCCTCCATTTCCACCTACTCCTGCATGGCCAAACTGATCGTATCTTGCACGTTTTTGGTCATCGCTTAAGATTTCATAAGCTTCTGCAGCTTCTTTGAATTTTTCTTCGGCTATTTTATCTCCCGGGTTTTTATCAGGATGATATTTGATCGCCATTTTTCGATAGGCCTTTTTTATCTCATCGGCTGATGCGGATTTGCTTACTTCAAGAACTTCGTAATAATCTCTTTTTGACATGATCTTATAATTGATTACTGATAAATGATAACAGACATTCAGAATGGTATAAGTGAGATCTCATCAATTATCACTCATCATTTATCATTATTAATATTAGTTTCCTGTTACTACTTTAGCAAAACGAATAACCTTGTCATTCAAAGTGTAACCAGTTTCAATAACATCTACAATTTTCCCTTTCAGGTCCTCTGAAGGGGCTGGAATCTGGGTAATGGCTTCGTGAAAATCTACGTTAAAGCTGTCTCCGGCTTTTACTTCCATTGCTTTTAGTCCTTTTTCATTAAGTTTCCCTTTAAACTTCTGATAGATAAGTTCCACTCCCTGTAGATCTGCAGAATTTCCGTTCTTGGCAATTTCTTTTAAAGCCCTTTCAAAATCATCCAATACTCCTAGCATAGAAATCATCATATCCTGGTTAGCATACTGGAAAAATTCCATTTTCTCCTTGGATGTTCTCTTTTTATAATTTTCGAATTCAGCATAAAGACGAACATAACGATCTTTTTCTTGTGCCAAAAGTTCCTCTGCTGTCGGCTCAACTGTCACATTTTCTCCAGAAGTGTTTTCATTCTGAATGGTGTTCTCTTCTTGCTTATTGATGTTTTCTTCGTTGATATCCTGATTTTCCATATTCAATAACTATTTTACAGAATTGTTTGTCAAAGATTCTGCCAAAGAAAAAATCAGGACATTAAGTCAGAAAATTTGTTCGGGTGGCGAAAAAGTCACTGGTCAATGGTGAATAGTCAATTTTTGGATATGTTATAAATTCACCATTCGCTATTATTTATTCTCCGAAAAAAGTCTGGAATAATAAGTACAAATTTAGGATGATGATAACGAAGGAAATGGCCCACACACAGCCTTTCAGGAAAGGTTTATTTACAAATTCACCCATTTTTGCTTTATCACTGGTGAACATCACCAGCGGAACCACTGCAAAGCTAAGCTGCATGGATAAGATGACCTGGCTTAAAACCAATAGATCAGTTGTGCCTTTTTCACCGTAAATAATAGTGACAATTAAAGCCGGAATTACGGCGATAAGTCGTGTGATTAATCTTCGCAGCCAAGGTTTTAACCTGATATTCAAAAAGCCTTCCATTACAATCTGCCCCGCAAGAGTTCCGGTAAGGGTTGAATTTTGCCCTGAGGCCAGTAAAGCAATCGCAAAAGCAATACTTGCCATAGAAGCTCCTAAAATAGGGGTTAACATTTTATAAGCATCATGAATGTCTGCAATATGCTTATTTCCGGTGGTATGGAAAGTTGCAGCTGCAAGAATAAGAATGGCTGCATTAATGAAGAATGCAAGCAGTAAAGAAACGGTACTGTCTAATGTAGCAAATTTAATGGCCTCTTTTTTTCCTTCCCGGTCACGCGGGTAATCACGGGTTTGAACAATGCTGCTATGAAGATACAAGTTGTGCGGCATCACGGTAGCCCCTAAAATTCCAATGGCTATATAAAGCATGGCAGGGTTCTGAATGATTTCCTTTTGAGGTACCAATCCTCCTAGAATTTCATTAAAAGCGGGTTTTGAAATAACAATTTCATAGACAAAGCAGGCCAGAATAATGAAAATAAGACCACCCACAATACTTTCTATCCATCTGAAACCTTTTGCCTGCATAAGAAGTATAATAAGAACATCTATAGTTGTAATCACAATTCCCCATGTTAATGGAATATGGAATAATAAGTTCAAAGCAATAGCAGAACCAATAACTTCGGCCAGATCACAGGCTGCAATGGCAATCTCACAAAATACCCATAAAATAAAATTGGTGGTTGGATTGAAATGATCTCTGCAAGCCTGCGCTAAGTCTCTTTCTGCTACTACGCCAAGTTTTACAGACAAATGTTGTAATACCATAGCAAAAATGTTGGAAATAAGGATAACGGAAAGCAGCGTATACCCAAATTGAGCACCTCCTGCAATATCCGTCGCCCAGTTCCCGGGATCCATATACCCGACGGCAACCATGAGACCGGGGCCGGCAAAGGCAAGATATTTTCTCCAAAAAGTAGCCTTTTTAGGAACTTTGATAGAGGAATAGACTTCTGATAATGAGTGTGAAGTTCTTTCTTTCCTCCAACCTTCTTTTATATTGAAATTCATAAATGTTAGAAATGACTAACAAATTTAATTAAATAAATCAAAACGCAAAATATAAAATGAAAATCCCGGGAAATATTTTTCCCGGGATTAATTGTATATCGATTCTGAAAGACTATTTTGCGAATCTAACAGCCATTTTTCTGTCAATAGCTCTTTCTGCATCAGAAGCAGAAGCATCTACAGTGGCAAATTTACTTCCATATCCTTCAGCTCCTAAAACCTGAGCTCCCACTCCAGCTTTCGTTAAAGCTGCTTTAATAAAGTCAGCTCTGGCCTGAGATAATTTTACGTTAGAAGCTTCATTACCTGTCTTATCTGTATATCCACCGATTTTAATTTTAGCATCCGGGAATGCTTTCAAAATAGCCACCAAATTGTCAAGTTGTCCTTGAGAACCTGCTTCTAATTCAGTAGAGCTTCCCATTTTAAAATTAACATGGTCAAAATCATACCATACATCTTTCAAAGCATTATCGTCTGCTGCATTTTTATATCCGTCAGATTTAAGGAAAGAAATCATTCTGTCTTCCATTCCGCCTTTGTATCCCTTCAATGCTACACCGTTCAGGTCGATATTCTCGTCAACCTTTGTTGTCGTAGCCGTAGTTGCTGCAGTATCCATAGTGGAAACCGTTGCTGTATCAGAAGATACTGTTGCAGAATCCGAAGTTGTGGTTGTTGTGGTTGTTTCTTTCTTATTGCATTGTTTCCACAAGAAATATCCTGCTGCTAATAGCAATAAAAGAGGTAACAACCATTTCCAGATAGAGCCGCCACCGTCATTATTGTTTCTGTCAGGATAAGTTCCCGTAGGAGTAGTACTTCTCGTTACTTCAATTTTAGGTTCTTCGTGAGAAGTTACATTGATTTTGTCATTGTCATTATCGAACTTATATCCTTTTGCCCAATCACCAAGATTGAGAGAAGCTAAAGAAAGTCCTGCAGGCAATAACGTAGAAATAATACCTTTCTGTTCACCTAATAGATTTGAAATACCGGATTGTCCTAAGTTATTATCAGCAGCATATTTTCCAATGGAGCCTAACGTAGCACCTGTCACCAGATTCAATAAAGAGCTGGATGAATTGTTGCTGATTCCTGCATAGGTAGCAATTGTATTAACTAATCCATTTACTTTGTCACCAAAGATAAGGGATAATATATTGCTTATCCATGAATTATTATTCTCAGATCCTCCTAATAGATTTCCCAGTATGCCGCTTGATGAGGCGTTGGTAATGGAATCCAAAACCGCGGGATTATCAGAATTGTTGGCTAAACCACCCACAACTGCAGGTAACAATCCACCAATTGCTTTTGAAATACCGGATTCACTTTCTCCAAGCTGTGATGCTGCCTGAGAAACTAGAGCGGGACCTAATTGTCCTTTAATTAAATCAATGACGTTTAAAGACATAATAAATTTATTTTAAAATTAATGTTGACATAAATTTAAACAAAAAATAGTCCAAATACTATTTTTTTTAAAATATTTGTTAAAGTCATCGAATTTTTTTTGAATAATTAGTAAAATCTATCGTGGGATTTTATGAATAATGCCCGTCTGTCAGATCATTTACAGAGATGATCTCTATCTCCCGAGTTATCCAAATATTTGTTGAAATGTTTTCGTTAAATGGAGATTTAATTTCCTCCTAATAATCCATATTAAAAAAACATCCCGAATATTTCTCAATATTCGGGATGTTTTTTTAATATTTTGAATAAAGATTAGTATGCTTTTGCAAACAATACCCTTCTTTTAGACGGTTTACCCGAAATAAGAGAGGTTCCTTCTTCAATATCATTATCTAAAGGAATACATCTGATAGTCGCTTTAGTTTCATCTTTAATCTGCTCTTCCTCTTCCTCGGTACCATCCCAATGGGCATAGATAAACCCTCCTTTTTCCTCCAGAACTTTTTTAAATTCTTCATAGGTATCCACCTTAGTAATGTGATCTTTTCTAAAGTTATGTGCCTTATTGTAGATATCTTTCTGAATCGTGTTCAGTAATTCTTCAATATAAGAATCCAGTCCTTCAATAGAACGCACTTCTTTGGTAAGGTTGTCCCTTCTGGCGATTTCCACTGATTTGTTCTCCAGGTCTTTCGGCCCGATGGCAATTCTTACAGGAACTCCCTTCAGTTCATATTCTGCAAATTTCCAACCCGGTTTATTCTGAGTATCATTGTCGAATTTAACGGAAATTCCTTTTGCTCTCAGTTTAGCCTGAATATCCAATGCAACCTCACTGATTTGGTTTAATTGTTCTTCACCCTTAAAGATAGGTACAATAACTACCTGAATAGGGGCCAGGGTAGGAGGTAATACCAATCCGAAATCATCAGAATGGGTCATGATCAGGGCTCCCATTAAACGGGTGGAAGTTCCCCAAGATGTAGCCCATGCATGTTCAATTTTGCCTTCTTTGTTGGTGAATTTCACATCAAACGCTTTGGCGAAATTCTGTCCTAAAAAGTGAGAGGTACCAGCCTGAAGCGCTTTTCCATCCTGCATTAATGCTTCGATACAGTAAGTTTCATCCGCTCCTGCAAATCTTTCAGAAGGGGTCTTTAACCCTTTGATAACAGGAATCGCCATGAAGTTTTCCGCAAAATCAGCATATACATCAATCATTTTTTCAGTTTCTTCAATTGCTTCATCCTTTGTGGCATGAGCCGTGTGGCCTTCCTGCCATAAGAATTCGGCAGTTCTTAAAAACAGGCGGGTTCTCATTTCCCAACGAACTACATTCGCCCATTGGTTGATCAGAATTGGTAAATCTCTGTAAGACTGGATCCAGTTTTTATAGGTATTCCATATGATGGCTTCTGAAGTTGGACGAACGATAAGCTCTTCTTCAAGCTTGGCGTCCGGATCTACAATAAGTTTCTGAGGATTGTTGGGATCGGTTTTTAATCTGTAATGGGTGACCACCGCACATTCTTTAGCAAAACCTTCTGCATTTTTTTCTTCAGCCTCAAATAAGCTTTTGGGTACAAAAAGCGGGAAATAAGCATTAACGTGACCGGTTTCTTTAAATTTTTTGTCCATTTCATCACGCATTTTCTCCCAGATGGCGTAGCCATACGGTTTAATCACCATACATCCACGTACCCCTGAGTTTTCAGCCAGATCTGCTTTTACAACTAACTCGTTATACCACTTGCTGTAATCTTCGCTTCTTGAGGTTAATTTTGCCATTACGATTTTAACTTTTATATGTTATTGTTATCTAAAAATAAAAATCTATTTTTGATAGATTTTTATGACCATTATTTGGTATATTTTTGGTACAGATTGCAAATATAATTTAAATTAAAAATTTTTACATTATCATGAAAAGAAATATACATAAAAATTTGCTTGGTATGCTAAAATCCAAAGGAATTTTAGCCCTATCAGGCGGATTGCTGCTGATGTCTTGTGGGGCTCAAATGGGAGGTTACAGCGAGACAGATGGGGTATATTACGATCCCAACAAAGATACCCTTCCTGAAGGGGTAATCATTGATGATGACAGAGGAAACAGGGTTGGTGAATATTATGATTACTATCAGGACTCTAATGTTATTCAAAATGCTGAGATCAATTCCAGAGAACAGGATAACAGATATAACGCTTGGAGCGGCAATGAATGGAATATGAATGCTACAGACTCTGACTGGGGTAATTTTGCGGGAAACGTAACGAATTACTATGACAATTCCTGGGGATGGGGATATCCTTGGGGTTGGTACGGATATAGCCCATATTGGGGCTGGAACCGTGGATGGGGCTGGAATATAGGCTTCTCTTGGGGCTGGGGTGGCTCCTGGGGGTATAACCCATGGAACTGGGGATTCGGATACTCTCCTTACTGGGGTGGATATTATGATCCTTTCTGGGGAGGTTACTACGGATACGGATATCCTTATTATGGAGGATGGTATGGCGGTTATTGGGGTAACGGATACTACAACAGACCTGTTTACAGAAGAAGTGGTGCAGATGGAAGAGGATTCAACAGCTACAATGCGGGAGGCTTAAATAAATACGGAACCGGTTCAGGTTTCAGAAATGGTAATAGCAATACGCTGAGAAATAACACGGGCGGATTCAGAAATACGAATACCGGAGGTTTCAGACAAGGAAACACCAACAGCGGAGGTTTCAGAAATTCAGGGGGTATGAGACAGCAGAATCCAACATACAATCCACCTAGAAGAAATGACAGTGGCTTCAGAAACGACAGTGGTTATAGGAATGACAACGGTTTCAGATCGGGTGGCTATAACAATTCCAACAGTGGAGGAGGCTTTAGATCGAGTGGTGGTTCTACCGGAGGAGGCTTCAGATCCAGTGGTGGAGGCGGAGGCTTCAGAGGAGGAAGATAATTTCAAAAATCGTAATAACTATTCAAAAAAATAATGTTAAAAAAATCTTTAGTATTAATGAGTATTTCTGCAGCATTTTTTGCGCAGGCTCAGGATGTTTCTATCATAAGAAATTCTATTGATGTATATTCCGGATCACCTATGGTTGGGTCTTCTAAATTCAATGCAATGGCCGGAGCCAACGGCGCTTTGGGCGGAGATGCCAGTGCGCTGCTTACCAACCCTGCGGGTTTAGGAGTTGCTATTTCTGGTGAGATTACAGGAACGTTGTCGATCAACAATAACAAAAATACTTCTTCCTTAGCGGGTTCATCCATCAATTATAATATCAATGATGTAGATCTTGGAAATGTAGGTGGGATTATGACATTCCAGCTCATGTCTGAAAGCGCATGGAAATTCATTAATATCGGGGTGAACTTTTCCAACCAGTCTATTGAGAATTATGTGGAAACTCCGGGTAACAGCAATCTGATGTATGATTTTGATGTAGACAGAAGCTCTTCATATGCGGGACATGCTTATAACAGATATGGGAACTTATCTAAAACAAGTTTTGGGGTAGGAGCCAATTATAATCATAACCTGTATTTCGGAGCAGGATTTAATTTCTTCAATGCAACGATCGATCAGTATGATACGGCGGCTTTCCAATCGCTTCAAAATGGAGCGATAGATTACTTTGATAAACAAAATACTCCATATTTTGAAAGATCTACCGGATTTTCAGCTTCTCTTGGGGTGATCGGAAAAGTAAGCCCTAATTTTAGAATCGGAGCTGCTTTGGAAACGCCTACTTTCTGGGAAATCGAAAGAAGCTATGATTTTTATAATGATCCTGAATTAGGAGATGATTTCGGCTATGAAAACAGGAGATTCACCTCCCCGCTTAAGGCAACCGTGAGTGCTGCCGTTGTTGCAGGTAAAAATTTCTCCCTAAATGCAGATTACAGCATTGGCTTAACCAAACCTAAATATAAAGTATATGGACCTGCAGAAACGGAACTGAATGATTTCTTCCAGGATAATTATAAAAACATATCAGAATTAAGATTAGGTGCTGAATACCGAATCAAGCAATTCAGACTGAGAGGTGGTTACTCCTATGTTTCAAACCCTTTAGATGCATTAACGATCAATAGATTTACAGATGAAGGAAACACAGGAGATCAATCTTACAGCAATCTTATCCTGAATGACAGAAATTTATTATCCTTTGGTTTAGGATATGATTTCAAATCATTCTATATCGATGCGGCATATCAGAATGTAACTTCTAAATACAGTAATCCTTTTATGAGAGGAGTTCTGTCTGATAATATAGATTCTGCTTACTATTCACCAACAGATATCATAACCAGCGATGCTTATATTGTTTCCGATGTGAAAAACAGCAGAAATAACTTCTTTATTACATTCGGCTGGAAATTCTAATTTCCGGATTGTGTAATGAGTGATTAAATTGAGGCTCCGGATTTAAACAATTCGGAGTTTCTTGTTTTTAGTGATGATGGGGATGAGGATGAGTATGGAAAAGATGCATCGTTAAAGCAAAAATAACTCCCAAAATAACAAGCCCTATTTTCATCCAGTCAATATTGTGGTTCTTATTGCTTTCAAAAATGATTACCGAAGAAATGTGTAAGAAAATACCACCCACTATAGCCAGAAAATAAGGCTGCAGGTCCGGGTTGAAATAATTGCCTAATAACATGCCCAAAGGTGATGCGGAAGCAAATAAGGCAACGATGAGTAATGAAGGATAAGACGGACTTTTGGCTTCGTTCCTGTTGAATAAAAACGCTCCCAGAATAAAAGAAATAGGGATGTTGTGAACCAGGATTCCTAATAAATATGGGGATAGAGTTTCTTCTTCATTAGCTAAGGGAATCCCTTCAATGAAAGCATGAATAAAAAGTCCTACCATAAGTGCCATGGGAAGGATATTATGCTCATGATGATGGTGGAAATGTCCATGTTCAAAACCTTTGGTAAGGGCTTCCAGGATCATCTGAAGCAATACGCCGGCAATAACGAAAATACCCAGATTGCTACTTTCTTCTGAAACATATACCTGTGGAAACACTTCATTAAGGCAAATCGTAATTAAGAATCCGGCACTTAGGATCAATAGATTTTTAGCCAGTTTTTCTTTTTGGCCGAAAATTTTTCCCAGGAGTACTCCTGCAATAACGCTTATAATCAGTAAAATAACCGATATCATATTGTTTTCTTAAATAAATTGATGCAACGTGGAGAAGTTTCTTTATCAAAAGCATTCAGTTGATAATCTCCCCAGATTTTTATTCTTTCGAAGCCGCATTCTCTGGCATAAGAATGAATAGTTTCGGGAGTGTGAAGCTTTACTTTTTCAAAAAAATGGAAAGACCTTCCTTCCGTATCAAATTTAATGTCTTTAATGATATGTCTTCCCTCTATTTTTTTATTGATTTTAAAATTTATATTTCCTCTGGTAATAACAGATTCCGGAACGATGTTTTTTCTCACATATTCTTCATTCAGATAATCCAGAACAAAATATCCTCCCGGTTTTAAAGCATTGTACACCGACTGGAAAACCTTTTTATCATCACTTTCCTTATCAAAATACCCGAAACTCGTAAACAGATTGAATACCGCGTCCATTGGATCGGCATCAATAGGATTTCTCATATCATGAACATCGAAAATAAGGGTTTGGTTTTCAAATTGCTTATCGTACTCAATGCTTTGTCTGGAAAGGTCTAAGCCCAAAACGTCATAACCTAATTTATTCAGAAAAACAGAATGTCTTCCTTTCCCACAGGCAAGGTCAATGATTTTGGAAGAAGGCGGAAGCTGAAGATCAGCCGTTAACTTTGTAATGAAGTTTTCTGCTTCAGTATAATCTCTGTTACTGTACAGCAAATGATAATAAGGGGTATCAAACCAAGATTCAAACCATTCCATAATGCAAAAATAACTAAATTTGTGCGGTTAAAGGCAAACTATTTTAGAGATTAAAGCATTTAAAGATTTAAATTATTGAAACATTGATTGCTCTGATTTTTAATCTTTCAATTTTTTAATTTTTTTAATCTTTTAATTATTACTTATGAATACAGACAATCTACAAATTCAGATAAAAACGTTCTTCGGACTGGAGCAGGTTTTGGCAGAAGAAATCAAAAAACTGGGCGGCCGCAGTGTTGAAGTTAAGAACCGTGCAGTGAACTGCGAAGGAGACCTCGGTTTTCTTTATAAAATCAATTATGCTGCGAGAACGGCTTTGAAGATTTTAGTACCGATCCATGAATTTAAAGCGTTTAATCAGCATCAGTTTTATGACAGGCTTTTAAAAGTGACCTGGGAAGATTTTCTGGATGTTGATCAGACTTTTGCCATTGATGCAACGGTCAATTCCGAAACATTCAAGCATTCCCAGTTTATGACACTGAAAATGAAGGATGCCATTGTGGATTATTTTCAGGATAAATTTAAAAAACGTCCGAGTATTGAAACCAAAAATCCGGATATTAAATTTCACCTGCATATCGACCGGGAATTGGTAACAATTTCTCTTGATTCTTCCGGTGATCCGTTATTTAAAAGAGGATACAGAAAAGAACAGGGACAGGCTCCGATCAATGAAGTACTGGCAAGCGGAATGCTTCAGATCGCAGGTTGGGACGGGAAAGGAAATTTTCTTGACCCGATGTGCGGTTCCGGAACCCTGTTGATAGAAGCGGCGATGATTGCAATGGACCTTCCGGCGCAGATTTTCAGAAAGAAATTTGCTTTCCAGAACTGGAAAAATTATGATGCAGATCTTTTTACAAAAATCAAAGAATTCAGAATCAACAGAATTAAAGAATTTGAAGGAAAGATTGTAGGATATGATATCGATGCAAGAATGCTGAATGCGGCAAGAATGAATATTGAAGCCGCTGAAATGGAGGATGTGATAGAAGTGAAGAAACAGAATTTCTTTGATTCCAAAAAAGAACTGTTCCCATTATTGATGGTCTTTAATCCGCCTTATGATGAAAGAATTTCTATCAATGACGATGATTTTTACAAAAAAATAGGAGATACCTTCAAAACAAGCTACCCGAATACTTTAGCGTGGCTGATTTCCTCTGATCTTGAAGCGGTGAAGAAGGTGGGATTGCGTCCTTCAAGAAAAGTGAAGCTGTTCAATGGAAAGCTGGAAACCAGATTCTTACAGTATGAGATGTATGAGGGGACGAAAAAAGTACATAAGATTGAAAGTTAATAGCATTTATAAGCAATAAATGTTACATGTATTATTCAAAATTTAAATTATGAAATTATTAGTAATTGGCCCTTTTGATATTATAGTATTTGCATTAATGATCATCACATTATATGCTGTTGCTATTGCCATACTGTTTAAAAATAAATCAAGTATCTGGCCTTATCTGGCATTGCTGTTTTTTCCCATAATTGCCCCGATAGGTATTATTGCCGGATATTTTATGACCAGTAAAAACTAAATCTGCAACAACAGAATAATAAAAATCCGCAGAATAGGCGGATTTTTATTTCAATATTTCTTAATCATGTTACCAAAGAAGGCGCAAAGCCATACTGTTTTTTAAAAGCATAGGAAAAATGCG
The DNA here is from genome assembly GCF_042849955.1 of Chryseobacterium barbadense. Classification (NCBI taxonomy): domain Bacteria; kingdom Pseudomonadati; phylum Bacteroidota; class Flavobacteriia; order Flavobacteriales; family Weeksellaceae; genus Chryseobacterium; species Chryseobacterium barbadense. The sequence goes on along the minus strand of NZ_BAAFHL010000009.1, from coordinate 26,792 downwards.
AAAGATCCTCAAAACCCACTTCCATATACACATCTGTCGGTTTTTTTTTCTTTTCCCTCAAATGATAATAGGCCAGTTCCAATCGTTTCTGAGTAAGCCATCGTTGTGGCGTGACTTTAAAAGCTTTTCTGAAATCCCGGTTGAAAGTTGAGAGACTTCTTCCCGTTAAATATCCAAATCTTTCCAATGGCATATTGAACATATAGTTTTTCTCCATGAAATTAATGAGGTCTATTTTACCGGGCTCTTCAAAATCAGCGAGTATCGAATCGATATTTGGATCAATTTCCCGTAAAATACTTATGGCTTCAATGATTTTTAAATGAGCAATATTTTCGGGGAAAGATTCTTTCATATCAAAATATGGAATCAGGGAAGCCAGACAACTTTCAAGCAACGGATGTCTAGGGAAACTGTAGATTTTAGTTTCTTCACGGAAGTTTTTCTTTACCGGATCAAGAGTAGAGTAGAATTGCTTCAAGCGCTCTGTGGTGAGATGCATGACTACGGCTTTATGCGGTTTTCCGTCTTTCGGATAATTAATGATCGTAGCCAGATGGTTTCTGGGAATCAGGAAAATATCTCCTGATTTGAAAATATAGGTCTGATCGGCCTGAATGATTTTGGTTTCACCGGAAATAAACCACACCAGCATGTGATATTCAAAAACAGTTTCCGTTTTGAACAGCTTATCATCGTAAGTAGATAATTTAATGTCCGGTGTGATGTATTTGATTTGAAAATCCATAAGATCATTTTCTACAACAAAGGTATTTAAAAACAGATTATTCCACCGTGAATTTTATCTCTGTCATTTCTTCGCTTAACTTCCATAAGCGATCCGCGTTTTCATGATTTATAGAATAGGGCTGAACTCCGCGAATAGTAGAAGGCTCATCAAACCGATGTTCAATTTGTCCGAAATCTATTTCAGCAATATTACAATCTTCACAATAAACACCTCCAATAGTGTTAAGTAAAGGACTTACAGCGCACCAGACAGTTGTAGCTGCGCCTTGCGGTATCGTTTTCAAGCGAGCTTCCACTTCCGGTTTGATGGTTCCGGTTTCGTCGTGTGTCCCTATTTGTTTAAAAAGCTCAATAGGCTCTTCTCTTCCCAGGTCAGTTCCATTTACAGAACCAGGGTGTAAAGAATAAGCTCTTACATTGAATTCTTTTGCCTTTTGATCCAAAGCTACAGCAAATAAATTACAGGCCGTTTTCGATTGTCCGTATCCCAATAAAGTCTGGTACTCTCTGTGCTCAAAATTAGGATCTTCAAAATTGAATGGAGACATCTGATGTCCATAAGAAGATACATTGATTACCCTTGCACCATTGGCTTTTTTTAGAGCGGGCCACAGCTTTGCTGTAAGATGAAATGCTCCCAAATAATTGGTGGCTAATTGAGATTCAATTCCTCTTGAATCTCTTCGTAACGGAACCCACATAATACCTGCATTGTTAATCAGTAAATGAAGGGCTCTTCCGGATGCTATGAATTTCTCTGCAAAAACATTGATGGACTCAGGATCCATTAAATCTAAATACTCAATTTCCACATTGCGGATTCCTGCCAGGTTTTTTCCTGCTTTTTCAATATCTCTTGCCGGAGCGATCACTTTTGCGCCCGCGGAAACCAAAGTTTTTGTAGTTTCTAACCCGATTCCTGCATATCCTCCGGTGATGATGACCGTTTTCCCGGAAAGGTCAATTCCTTTAATAACATCCTGTGCTGTGGATTTAGCATTAAAATTTGAAGTCAACGGTTGTTGTACGTTTTGATTAAGTTTCATATGTTTTGATTTTTAATTAATGAAACAAAGGTATAGAGATGATGAATCTGATGTTTTGTTTAAAATTCCAAATAACTTTGTTTAAAATGTCGGTTTTAAAAAATGTATGCCTATGAATATGATTTTTAAAAATTGAGCGTTAATTAATTTAAAACTGTTTGCTGGTTCCTCCGTGAATAATTAATTTTGAAAAATTTTCAATTTGAAGCCTACCATTTCCATCGTTGTCGCTATTTTTAACCGAAAGGATGAGCTTTTTGAGCTTTTAACTTCACTCACTCAACAGACTGATAAAGACTTTGAGATAATCATCGTAGACGACGGTTCCCTGATCGACCTGAAACCCACCATACAGAATTTTGAAGAAATTTTGAATATAAAATATTTCAGAAAGGATAATTCCGGACCGGGTTTAACGAGAAATTACGGAGCGAGAAGAGCCGAAAATGAATGGCTGGTTTTTGTAGACAGCGATGTTATTGTGGAAAAAGACTACATTGAAAACATCAAAAAAGATATTCTGGAAATTCCGTGTGATGCATTTGGAGGAGCGGATAAAGCACATAAAGGCTTTAATCTGATGCAAAAAGCTATTTCCTATTCCATGACCTCGGTTTTTACAACGGGAGGGATCAGAGGTAGCAAAAAGGCGGTTTCCAGGTTTCAGCCCAGAAGCTTCAATATGGGCGTAAAGAAAGAAGTCTTTGATCAGGTAGGCGGCTTTTCAGAAATGAGGATAGGTGAGGACCCTGATCTGTCCATGACACTTTGGGAAAATAGATTCACGACCGCTTTCTTTGATGATATTGCCGTATACCACAAACGCAGAGTAGATTTTGGGAAATTTTCAAAACAGGTCTATCAGTTTGGCTGTGCAAGACCCATTCTTAATCAGAGACATCCGAATTATGTGAAACTGTCTTTTGCGTTTCCTACACTGTTTCTTTTAGGATATATAATGGGTTTCCTGGAATATTTTGTTCTGGGTAATGGCTTTATACTGGCTTTGTACGGATTATATACATTTCTGGTATTTTTTCATGCCTTATGGGTCACTAAAAATATCAGTATTGCCGGAATGGCCGTTATTTCCACGTATATCCAGATGTTTTCCTATGGCTATGGATTTTTGAAATCCTGGATCTTCCTGAATATTTTCAGAATGAGACCTGAAGATGCTTTTCCGAATCATTTTTACAAGAAATAAAATAAAAACCGGCTGAATTTATTCAGCCGGTTTTTATTTTATATAGTAACCGTTTCATGGTGGAGAACGCCTGTTCTTTTCATGCATTCTTTCATTTTCCGGTAGGTTCTTTCAATATCATGATCCAGGCCTATGGAAAATCTGATCAATCCGTCGGAGATTCCCATCGCAGCACGTTCTTCTTCCGGGATTTCGGATGAAGTTGAGCTTCCTGAACATGAGAATAATGTCTTATAAAATCCTAAACTTACTGCAAGATATCCCAGATTTTCCTGCTGCATCAATTCCATCAATTCATTAGCTTTTTCTGTAGTTCCGGCATCTAAAGTCAGCAATCCGCCAAATCCGTATTCTTCATTCATCATACTTTTCATAAGTTCATGATCTTTATGGGATGGTAATCCGGGATAAGAAACTTTTAATCCGTCATGTTCAAATCTTTCAGCCAGGTACATCGCGTTGTGGCTGTGCTGTTTCATTCTGATATGAAGCGTTCTCAGGTTTTTTAAGATGCTTGCAGAACGCATGCTGTCCATGGTTGGTCCAAGCAACATACAGGCACCTGTGTTCACATTTTTAGTATCATTGATGAACTCCTGTGTTCCACAATACACTCCGCCAACCGTATCACTGCTTCCGTTGATGAATTTCGTTAAACTGTGGATAACGATATCGGCTCCCAACAATTGTGGTGAAACAGAAAGAGGAGAGAAGGTGTTATCAACGATCAGTTTTAGATTGTGTTTTTTACAGATTTCAGATAGCTTTTTCAAATCTGCTACTTCCAGTAACGGATTGCTTACCGTTTCACAATAGATCACCTTTGTAGCAGGCTGTATAGCGTTTTCAATAGATTCAAAGTTGCTGATGTCTACGAAAGTGGTATTGATGTTGAAAGACGGAAGAAAGTTTTTAAGAAAAGCATACGTTCCGCCATAAATAGTTCTGCTCGAAATAATATGATCTCCTGCTTTACAAACCTCCATAAGCACAGAAGTAATAGCTCCCATTCCTGAAGCCGTAACATTAGCTGCTTCCGTATTTTCCATTTTTGCCAAAGCCTGGGCAAGATATAGGTTCATCGGGGATGAATGTCTTGAGTATAAATAGCACCCGTCTGCGTTTCCTTCGAATGTGTCGAACATAGTTTTAGCAGAAAGGAACGTGTAGGTAGAGCTGTCCGAAATAGACGGGTTCACTCCACCGAATTCTCCAAAATATTGCAAATCCTGAATTTCATTTGCGGCATTAAAAGTATCCATTATTTTTTTCTTTTAAATTTCACTTCTTTCCAGAATTATTACAATACTTTCTGTAAATATTAGATGATAAAACTATAATTATTTTATATTGGCGAAAAAATGTTTATTATATTTGAATATTATAAACTTTAACCAAAAAATTATCTATGACCTTCGATGAAACTGATAGAAAACTCCTGCTTTTTTTGCAGGAAGATTGCAAGCAAACCACTAAAGAGCTCTCTTATAAGCTCGGATTATCTGTAACGGCAGTATATGAAAGGATAAGAAAACTGGAAAACACAAGGGTGATTTCAAAATATGTAGCCATTCTTGATAAGCATAAAGTGGAGCGAAACTTTATTGTTTTGTGTCACATCAAGCTTACACAACACAAAAAAGAGTATGTACTTCAGTTTGAAAGAGAAGTGATGAATTTAGAGGAAGTTACAGAATGCTTCCATATAAGTGGTGATTATGATTATATCCTTAAAATAGGAGTGAAAGATATGGATGATTACCGGAATTTTATGTTGAGTAAACTGACTACTTTACAGCATATTGCAAGTACTCACAGTTCATTCATGATTTCCGAGGTTAAGAATACGACAGCCATGGTGGTGTAATAAGACTAAACGATAACCCCGTTTTTAGAAGCAATGGGTTCAGGAAGATCTTCGTGCTCTCCAATGATTTGCAGTAGATCAATTTCTATTGTTCTGCAGATGGAAAGCATTGGAACATCAAACATCAGTCCTGCAAATGGGTTTTCGGAATAATCTCCTACCAGTTCCATAATAATGTAGATCCAGCCGATAATGATACAGAAAGGGATAGAGGTCCAGATTCCCCAGTCGCCGAGCTTTGCAAACTCATTCACCAAACCCAGTGGAAGTAAAAGGATAAAAAGAACATTGAAAACAAAAGCCGTACTGGCAAACTGTCTTGGAGAAGGGAATTTTTTAATCCTTTCCGCCTGTCCCTGAAAACCATAAAACTCATTCAGAGAATTTTGGAGCTGCATTTGATTGAAATCTGAAATAGCCTGAATGTTTTTTAAAGCGTTGATATCTTTTGCCTGTTGCGAAATCAGGTAGGTGGCGAAATTTTTATAAGAGGATTGAAGTTCCGCCTCTTCTTCAGATAAATATTTGTGAAGAAAGATCGGTGTTCTTCCATAATCCGGAAATCCGGCTTTGATTAATCTGTTACGCCTTTGATTAACATTGTGATGGGAATGTTCTTCTTCTGCGCTGATATGCTCCCATTCTGTAGGAACCAATAATTGTTCACGGAAAGCATATAGCCATGCAATATGACGATAAACAATTCTTTTTTTCCGATCTTCAAGGTCAAAAGTGCCTACTTCTTCATTTTCTGTATTGAATGCGTAGAGCATCGCTCCAAAAGAACGGCTGGAATTAACGATCCCACCCCATATTTTTCTGGCTTCCCAAAGCCTGTCGTACGCCTGATTGTTTTTAAAACCAACCAAAAACGCCTCAGCAGTACCAATTAAAGCTACAGGTACCCACGGAATGATCATCCATTGCCAATTGAAAAAATAGAAGAGCACGGCAATCAAAGTACACCAGATCGAAATCCAGATCAGATGAATGCCGGATAAATTAAGTACCTGTCTGTAATTGACGTATTTGGTTGTGATCATACATTCTGCGTTTTAATAAGGCGTTTCGAATAACGCTATTACAAGTTTATTAAAAAAATAAAAAACGAGCATAAAAAAACCTCTAAAAAATTAGAGGTTGATATAATTTTATGATTTAATCTAGTATTGTAACATTTCTTCAATCTTTGCTGCCAACTTTTCGGCATTAGGCAGCATTTCTTTTTCTAACACCAGGTTAATCGGAACAGCAGGCAAATCCAATGAACCCATAGTTTCCACCGGTGCATCCAAATATCTGAAACAGCTTTTAGAAATTCGATGAGCAAAAGCTTCTGCAAACGAGTTGTTAAGTTGCTCTTCAGTTAGTACAATACACTTTCCATGAGCCTTAACTCTTTCAAAAACAAGCTCCTCGTCCAATGGGATTAATGTTCTCAGATCGATCACTTCAACTCTTCCATTAAAGTTTTTTACGGCTTCTCTTGCCCAGTAAACTCCCATTCCGTAGGTTACTACAAGTAATGTTCTTCCTTTATCAGTTTCATTTTTATCCGCTTCGATAATTACTTTTCCTTTTCCGAAAGGTAAAATGTAATCTTCTGCCGGCTCTATTGTTTTGGCATCTTCAGTTCCCGGAACCTTGCTCCAGTATAATCCTTTATGTTCAAGCATTATCACAGGGTTCGGATCATAATAGGCTGCCTTTAATAAACCTTTAAAGTCTGCCGCATTACTTGGATAGGCTATTTTAATACCTTTGATATTGGCCAAAATACTTTCAACACTTCCGCTATGGTAAGGGCCGCCGCCGCCGTAAGCTCCGATAGGAACACGGATGATATTGCTTACCGGATATTTCCCGTTACTTAAATAGTTTGATTTTGAAATCTCCGTAATCAATTGGTTGATTCCCGGATAAATATAGTCTGCAAACTGTACTTCAACAATTGGCTTTAATCCAACTGCACTCATGCCTGTGGTAGAACCAATAATGTATGCTTCCTGAATAGCAGTATTGAAAACTCTTTTGCTTCCGAATTTTTTTCCTAAGGTTACGGTTTCACGGAAAACTCCTCCAATTCGTTCTCCAACATCCTGTCCGTAAAGTAATGCTTCCGGGTGTTTCCACATCAACTCCTGAATAGCATGAATGGCAGCATCTACCATGACAATTTTTTCTCCACCTTCAGGTTCGCGGGTTCCCACTTCTTCGGTAACAGGGGTTGGTGCAAAAATATGGTCAGTTACGGTTTCAGGTCTTGGATCCGGAGCATTTTTAGCTTTTTCGAATGCTTCTTCAGCTTCTAATCTTGCCTTTTTGGTGATTTGCTTTAATAATTCTTCATCAACTCCTGCTTCCAGCAATTGACTTCTTAAAATGTTTCCCGGATCTTTAGCTCTATGCTTCGTAAGATCTTCTTCATCTCTGTAGAATTCTCTTCTTACTCCTGAAGTATGGTGCCCTATCAAAACCGTTTTAGCGCAAACGACTAACGGTTTTCTTTCCATCCTTACAAAATCTACGGCTTTTTTCATTACCTCGAAGCTTTCTGCAAAGTCAGTCCCGTCCACTCTCATTCTGTTTAAGCCTGTAAATCCGGCTACAAAGTCATAAGCATCACAAGTTCTGGCTTCTTCTTTTGTCACGGAAATTCCCCATTCATTATCCTGAACAAGGAAGATGATCGGAAGTTGATGTAAGGCAGCAAATTGTAGTGCCTCGCTCACCTCACCTTCAGTTACGGAATTGTCCCCAAGACTACATACGACAACAGGATTCTTTTCAAACTGTTGCAAGTTAAAGTCCTCAATATATTTGATTCCCTGTGCAACACCTGTTGTTGGGATGGTCTGCATGCCTGTGGCCGAACTTTGATGAATGATCTTAGGCATCTTTTCATCCCTGCTTGAAGGGTGTGAATAGTAGGATCTACCTCCTGAAAAAGGATCATCAGCTTTGGCTAATAACTGAAGCATCAATTGGTATGGTTCGAAACCAATTCCAAGAAGGATACTTTCGTCTCTGTAGTAAGGAGAAACCCAGTCTTCTTTTGTTAATTGATACGCTGTTGCCAGCTGAATGGCTTCATGGCCTCTCGACGTACTATGAACATATTTACAGATATTTCTGTTTTCTTCATAAATGTCAGCCATAGCTTTGGCAAGCATCATATGGTTATAAGCCTTTAGTAAAATCTCCTGAGAAACTTTTTCGTGAAGTGTATTTTCCATAGAAAGCAAAGATACATAAAAAAACAAAATACTAACAAGTGTTAGTATTTTGTTATATTCTAATTATTTCTCGAATTAATTATTCTTTAATAACCTTTTTAGAAACCACATCTTTATCTGTTTTTACTTCAACGATGTAAATTCCTTTAGGATATGATGCTAAATCTAGAGATTCCTGATCACTGTTGATAACTCCATTTTGTAATTTCTTACCGGACAGATCGTAAATGTTGAAAGTAGATTTTCTAGGTGCTTTCATTACTTTTACAATGTCTTTGGTAACTGTAGGTGCAATGATGATTCCGTTAGCAATTTCAGCTTCTTTAGTTCCTAACACTTGCTCGCTATGGCCAGTTACAATGATAGAATAATTTTGAGGTGGATTCATGCCAATATTATCAACTAATATTCCTTTATTGGTGATCTCAATTCTATAGTTTCTTCCGGTGACAGGTGCGTCAATTACTACTTGTTCAACATTATCAACTGTGTTATCAGCTTTTGTGGCAGGAGTATTTGGGCTTGCAGCATTCAATCTCCAAGGATAATAAATCGTATTGGTAGTTGTATCAATAACTCTAAGATCAAGATCATTGATTAATCTGGATGTTCTATTATTGTGAATAGCTTGATAAGTAGTAGGGAAATTCGTAAAAGCAGGATCAATCCAGGAAATAGTTACTTTTAATGGTTCGTTTCCGGATGCTTTTACCAGTTTTTTATTTGGAACCCCACTTGTTAAACTTTCGTCATTAAAGATTACGGTTCCATTTGATTTTCCAACAAGAATTTCAGCTCCTTTTTTAGCATCTGCATATCCCCAGCCAAATAATGGATCAGGACCAATATTTCCTGCTTCTTTTGCAGAATGTATTAATAATGTTTTAGCAGATGCAGCATTTAAAAGACTACCAGTGAATAATTGTTTGTTAATTTGTGTCCAAAGTCCAATAATTCCTGTAATTACCGGAGCCGAGAAAGATGTTCCGCTATTGTATCCATAAGTTTCACTTCCCGTGGCACTTGTTGCCGGATAGAAAACGTCGGTACCTGTTGTAGCAATATCAGGCTTAATACCACCATCATCTCTTGGGCCTGCACTGCTATAGCTTGAGTGTACTACGTCTGCAGCAGTTGTATAACGGAAATTGTTGTTAGAGATAACGTCTGTAGCACCAACAACAATAATATTTTTAGCTAAAGAACCATTAGTAATACAATCAGCACCATTGCTACAGTTATTTGGCGGAAGAGTAGCTCCAGCAGGGAATGTTACATAACTTGAGCCACTTCTGTAGTAGGCTGTAGTAACGGTACTTCCTGTAGGTCCATCGCCAAAATAGTTTCCAGCTGATTTTACAATAATATTGGAAGGATTTTGGTATACGATGTCATCATAATTAGCATCATTATCATAATAGGCTCCTTGTAAGTCGTAGGCTGTACCATTGGTGCCCCCGGAATAATAACCAGTCCAATACCACGCATTTTGATTAAATACCCATCCTCCATTAGTTCCATATGAATGGTTAGAAATATTGGGGTTAGCTAGTAATATTTTATCAAATACATCACTTGGTGAAGACTGTCCTGGCAAAGTGGTTTCATCAAACATATAAGAATCTATAGTAGAATTTGTGGCAATGCCTTTAATGTTACCACTTAATCCTCCTCCGCTGACGGAGACAGAACGCGCACCAACAAATCCGGCTACACCGGTAGCGTGATCACTATAACTCTGAGTAGATGCTTCCATGTTAGTAATTCTTCCTGTTGCATTAGCAAATGCAGTATGAGGAGCATAGACTCGACCGCCATCAAATATAGTAAATTTGATGTTTTCACCATTGAAAGCTCCTGTTAATCCGGTTACATTTCCTGTAGTATTGAGCGCATCAGCATTGGTATTGTAGCCTTGTCTTATGTCTTCGGTTGTATAGAAGTAAGGGTTGCCATCAAATACAAAAGCTACTCTTCCTCTTAATTGTTCAAGCTTTGCTTTTAATTCAGGATTTTTATCTAAATCAGTAGTCTTATAATTACTATTTACATAGTTTTCAAAAGCCTTTTGTTTTTCAGCCTTTTGTTGATCAAATCTTCTATGCAAAGCCTCATTGCTTTGCGCACTCATTAAAGTAATAGCTAATGTGCTGATTAAAAGTAAATGTTTCTTCATAACACTTAATAAATATTGAATAAAATATTAAGAGGCAAATATATATAAAATTATTAAGGTATATTAATTTAATACAGAAAAGATGATTTATTGTTGATTAATTTTCTTCGGAAAGTTAATTACATTGAGTTTTTCACGTTTTAAGAATAATTGAAAAATTATTGAAAGTTGAATTGCGGGTTATTTCTTTTGGGGTAATTATAGAATGGAAAAATTGAAGTAACTTTACATTCTCTTTCTTAAAAAAGTTAGAAAATTATATGTACTTAATTTTTGACACAGAAACAACAGGTTTACCTAAAAATTTCAACGCTCCTCTTTCGGATTCGGAAAACTGGCCAAGAATGGTTCAGATTGCCTGGCAATTGCATGATGATGACGGTAATCTGATAGAAAACCAGGATTATATTATCAAGCCTGAAGGATATGATATTCCCTTTAATGCTGCGAGAATTCACGGAATTACTACCAAGATTGCTAATGAAGAAGGCCGTGATTTGCAGGAAGTTTTGGAAGAGTTTTCTCAGGTTCTGGAAAGAGTAAGAATAGTTTCCGGACACAATGTTGAATTCGATTATAATATTGTAGGAGCCGAGTTTTTCAGAAAAAACTTAAAAGATAATCTTCAGGAAAAGCCTAAAGCGGATACCATGATTCTGGGTACGGATTTTTGCCAGCTTGGAGGAGGACGAGGAGGGAAATTTAAGCCGCCTAAGCTTGAAGAACTTTACGAAAAATTATATGGTCATAAATTCGATGAAGCACATAACGCTGCTGCCGACGTAAATGCAACTGCACAGGTCTTCTTTGAAATGATGAGGGTGGGAGTGATTCCTGCTGAAGTGCTGAAGATTTCCGAAGACCAGTTAAAATACTTCAAAACACTATATCCGGATCCGATAAAACCTTTTGGTATTGTGATCCGAAGACAGGTTGCAGATTTCCATACCAAGAAAAAACAAACTGATTTTGGAAGTATCGATGAAATTGATCTTGGAAAATATTTCAACTTCGACAATCATAGTGTGTTCTCGACACTGATGGCTACATCGAGTATTTCTGACCTTATTAAAAAAGCTTCTGAGGATAATTTCCCGGCTGTCGGAATGGTAGACCTGGGAAATATGATGGGAGCCTTTAAATTTGTTTCTGCTGTAGAATCTGCGAATTCGGACAGAAACAAAAAGCATAAAGAATATTTAGCCAAAAAACAGGAAGCGGAAGAAAAAGGAGAGGCTTTTAATGAAGAAGAGCCTGTTTCGGAACCGTTAATTCCGGTTGTAGGCTGTGAATTTTATATTTCTGACAGGTATGAACAGAAGCAGTTTACTAAAGATGATCCTGACAGAAGAACTCAGGTTGTACTTTTGGCAAAGGATTTCAATGGGTATAAAAACCTTGCAAAGTTGTCAAGTATTGGGTTTTTAAAAGGTTTTTACTTTGGAGTGCCGAGAATTAGTCGCGAGCTTATCGCTGAATATAAAGAAGGCTTGATTGCATTAACGTCCGGTATTCATGGGGATATTCCTGATGCGATCCTGAACACCGGTGAGCAAAAAGGGGAAGAGCTTTTCAGATGGTGGAAAGATACTTTCGGTGAAGACTTTTATGTTCAGATACAAAATCATAAACTCCCAGAAGAAGAACATTTGAATGAGGTTCTGTTGTATCTGGCAGATAAGTATAATGTAAAGATCCTGGCTCAGAATGAAACTTTTTATACCCATAAAGACGACTCCAACATTCAAGACATTGTAAGCTGTATTAAAGATGGCGAAAAATTAACAACACCTGTAGGGAAAGGGTTTGGTAAAAGAAGAGGTTTAGCAACAGGTGAATATTACATTAAGAACAGCGATGAGATTAAAGAAGCGTTTCTTGCTTATCCGGATGCGTTTGAAGCCTATGAAGAGTTTTTGGCGAAATTCAGTCCATATACTTTAAAAAGAGATGTACTTCTTCCGAAATTTGATATTCCCCAAGAATTCATCCATGCGGAAGATGAGATTGATGGTGGAAAGCGTGGTGAAATGGCTTATCTGACGCATTTAACATATGAAGGAGCAAAAAAAAGATATATAGATACCGGGATTACTGAGGAAATTAAAGAGCGTCTGGATTTCGAATTAGATGTAATTGCCAATACAGGATATCCGGGATATTTCCTTATTGTACAGGATTTCTGTAATGAAGCCAGGAAAATGGGGGTCTGGGTTGGCCCCGGACGTGGTTCAGCTGCAGGTTCAGCTGTAGCTTATTGTATCGGAATTACCAATGTTGACCCTATTAAATATGATCTCCTTTTCGAGAGATTCCTTAATCCGGAAAGGATTTCAATGCCCGATATTGATATTGATTTTGATGATGAAGGAAGAGACAGGATTATTAAATGGGTAATTGATAAATATGGGCAGAATCAGGTTGCTCAGATCATTACATATTCCGTTCTTGGAGGAAAGTCTGCCATTAAAGATGCAGGAAGAGTATTGGATGTTCCTATTCCGGATACTAATAATATTGCTAAATTGGTTCCTTCTACTCCGGGAATGAATATTGCAAAGGCTCTGTCAAAATATGATAAATTAAAGCCTGAAGAACAGATGCTTGTCGATGAGATGAGAATGGTTCTTAGCAATCCTGAAGATCCTCGTTTTGATGTACTGGAGAGTGCTAAAAAAATGGAAGGCTGTATCAGAAATACTGGAATTCATGCCTGTGGAGTAATTATTACGCCCGAAGAGGTGAGTAATCTTGTCCCGGTAACCATTGCCGCAAAAGATGCCGATATTTTGGTATCACAGTTCGATAACTCAGTGGCGGAGAGCGCCGGGTTATTGAAAATGGACTTCCTGGGGCTTCGTACATTAACAATTATCAAAGATGCTTTGAAACTGGTTAAAGAAAGACATGGAGTGGAGATTGATCCCGATACCATTCCGCTGGATGATCAAAAGACCTATCAATTGTTTAAAGAAGGAAGAACAGTAGGGATTTTCCAGTATGAAAGTCCCGGGATGCAGAAATATATGAGAGAGCTTAAGCCTACCGTTTTTGCTGACCTTATTGCAATGAATGCCCTTTATCGTCCGGGGCCTATTAAATATATTCCTAATTTCATCAACAGAAAACACGGTATTGAAGAGATTGTCTACGATTTACCGGAAACTGAAGAATATTTAAAGGAAACTTACGGAATTACCGTTTATCAGGAGCAGGTAATGCTTTTATCTCAAAAATTGGCCAACTTTACCAAAGGTGAAGCTGATACGCTGAGAAAAGCGATGGGTAAAAAGCAGATCGATGTCCTGAATAAAATGTACCCGAAATTCATTGAAGGAGGCCGTAAAAATAATCTGGATGAAACCCGTCTGGAAAAAATATGGAACGATTGGAAAGCCTTTGCGGAGTATGCGTTTAACAAATCCCACTCTACGTGCTATGCCTTAGTTGCATATCATACAGCTTTTTTAAAGGCAAATTATCCAGCTGAATATATGGCGAGTGTGATGAGCAATAACATTAACAATACGGCACAGATCACCATGTTCATGGAGGATTGTAAAAGTATGGGGGTGGATGTTTTAGGACCGGATGTGAATGAATCCCAATATAAATTCTCTGTAAATGAAAAAGGACAGATCCGCTTTGGTCTGGGGGCAATTAAAGGGATTGGCGAAGGGCCAAGTGAAGCTATTACCAAAGAAAGAGAAAACGGAAGGTTCAAAGATATCTATGACTTCTTTGAAAGAATTCCGTCTTCGCAGGTTAATAAAAGAGTAGCAGAGAGTTTGGTGATTGCCGGAGCTTTTGATGAGCTGGATAAATATCACAGAGGGCAGTATTTTGATATAGATGCGGCGGGAAGAACCAATCTTGAAAGATTGCTAAGATACGGACAAAGCTTCCAGGAAAGTAAAAATGAGGTGGAAAACTCCCTTTTTGCTGATTTTGCGGAAGAAATCCAGATTGAGCAGCCTAAACTGGCTCCTTGTCCTGAATGGCCTAATATGCATAAGCTTAATAAAGAAAAAGAGATCATAGGCTTCTATCTTTCCGCCCATCCGTTGGATGAGTTCAAATACCAGTTCCAGTTTATGCAGGGGCAGCTTTCCAAGAAATCTGTTTTGGAGAAAGAAGAAGGTGAAAAAGCAGTGGTGGATGAAGTCCCGATTCTTGAGCAGGATACTCAGGACGAAGTTGCGGATATAATAGAGATTGTCTCGGATGAATTGCTGACCGGAGAAGAAGAGATAGTAGAAGAAACTACCAAAAAAGCAGAACCTAAAGGGAATTTTGGATTTCTGAACCTGGATGAGGTGGATGCTTATAAAGAGCAGGCGTTTAGCAACAAACCTCCGGAATTGTTCGAGGAAAAGAAAAAAGACTGGAAACAAATTCAGAAGGAGAGAGAGAATGGAGGTGGAGGTAAAGAATTTACCGTAGCGGGACTAATTACTGAATACAGGGTTCAGGATGGCTTTAAAAGTGGTGAAAAGGTTGCGTTTCTTACATTAGAAGATTATACGGGCTCTTATTCTTTCAGATTGGGAGACAGAGATTATATGCGTTTAAAGGAAAAGCTTGAAGTGCAGCGTTTTGTAATTTTGAAAATTAAGTTTGCGCAGGTAAAAGACGGTCGCGTTTTTGTAAATGTGAATGATGTTATTGAGCTTAAAGAGGCATTTGAAAGATTTGCAAAAAGCATATCTTTAGTCATGGACGTGATGGATTTCAGGAAAGAAGATCTGGAATTTTTTAAAACTGTACTGGAGAAAAACAAAGGGGATCAGAAATTGAAATTCTATCTTAAAAATATTGAGGATGATTCACACATAGAGCTGCAATCCATGAAATATTCTGTTGATCTTAATGGGGATCTGATTAAAGAGATTCAGTTACTCAATAAATACGAATTTTATTTAAACTAAAAATTAAATTTTGTAGAATATTTAATGAATACAGCATTTCAGGATTGTATCTATTCTTACTATAAAGGATGGCTCAAGATAAAGTGTTAAAGCTATTAAGCAATAAATCTAGTAATAATTAAAATTTGAATGAAGTAGCAGCTGAATTTTAGCTGCTTTTTTTTTATGTTAAGTGGTGTAAATCAATTTCTGTATAATATTTCTATTTATTGTTTATTTTACTGAATTTCAGTCTTTTGTAAAATTATCATTCTTATGTGAATAATTTATAAAATTAAATGATTGTTTGGTTTTGATTAAAAAAACTTGTTTTTAATCTAGCGTTTTGAAAAAAAATATAACAACTTTCGATTCTTGTTGAAAAATATTTATAAATTTATCTCCCTAATTTTTAATTTTACTAAGTATGAAAAAATTACATCTACTCTTTTTACTTTTGATAAGTTTACTGGCTTATCAATCGTATTTGGGACAGACTTTCACACTTGCTACTTGTTCTACGGGTCTTTCTACAAATACCTATGGACCTATGAATAGTGTTACAACGGCTGATAGTAAAAATAGAACAGCCTTTATTATTCCCGCTTCACAGTTGTTAGCAATTGAGAATGGGACAATTACTTCTACTTATTTTAAAAGGCTTGCTTCTTCCGGAACTTTGCCTGCCGGAACAACTTTTAAAATTTATCTAAAGAATACTACTGCATTAGATTTTGGATCCGGTTCTCCGGATTGGGCTACGGAAATTAGTACTGCTACTTTAGTTTATTCTTCTGACCCGGCAGCTGCTGTAGGTAGTACCGCAGGATATAAACAGTTTGTCCATACGGCGGGGTTTGTGTATACCAGTGGAAGTAATCTTGCGGTGTATGTAGAATATGTACAAACAACACCTCCAGCAACTTCAATTACTTGGGATTATGAATACGGAACGCCTTGTGTAAGCACTGCAACAGGTACTAATACCACAAAGTATGTACTTACTACTGGAACATTTGGTCCAACGCTTACCAATTCGAATGGAAGAAGACCGGTAGTTGGTTTTGATGTAACTATGCCGCCAGCAACTGCTGCGCCAGCTTGTACGACGGTTAGTGCTCCAGCAAATGCTGCAACAAATGTTTCGCTTACTCCTACCATTACCTGGTCTGGGGTTTATGGAGCAAACGGTGCTTCTAATTATTTAATTAATCTGGGAACCACGCCGGGTGGAACGGATATATTAAATGCATATAATGCAGGGAACACAACTTCTTATACAATTCCTTCGGGAACATTATCCTATAATACTAATTATTATTTAAAAGTAATTCCTATCAATAATGTAGGACCTGCAACAGGATGTAATGAAACGTCATTCACTACTTTATCACTTTCTTGTCCTTCTGTTTCTCAGCCTGCAAATAATGCCACTGGTACTTCTCTTAAACCAACTATTATTTGGTCTTCAATAGCGGGAGTAACAGGATACAGGTTGTCTGTGGGGACTACAAGTGGAGGAACTGATATTTTAAATAATATAGATGTAGGAAATGTTTTGAATTATACTTTCACATCCAATTTAAATCCTTCCACACAATATTTTTATACTGTTACTGCTTATCAAGGGGGAAGTGTTTCTAGTGGTTGTACGGTAAGAAACTTTACTACAGGGACGACTGTTCCTCCGGCAAATGATGATTGTGCAAATGCTGTGGCATTAACAGTGAATCCTGGCTTAACATGTACTACAACAACACCGGGAAATACATTGGGAGCAACAATGTCTATGGCTGCGACTCCTTGTTCCGGTACTCCGAATGATGATGTCTGGTATAGTTTTGTAGCAACTTCACCTTCGCATTTAATTTCATTAACTAATATAGTGTCAACGGGTGTTTCTAGTGCTACGGATATGTATTTCCAAGTGTTATCAGGAGCTTGTGGATCTTTAACTAGTGTTCTGTGCTCCGATGATAATGAAAATATGGCTACAGGGCTTACTCCTGGTGCTACTTATTATGTAAGAGTTTATACGTATACTTCAACGGCTAACGCTAGTGCCAGCTTTAATATTTGTATCAGTACACCTCCGCCTCCGCCAGTAAATGACAATTGTGCAGATGCGGTAACGTTAACGGTGAACCCTGATATGAACTGCGGGACAATGACTTCTGGCACTACTTCCGGAGCTACCAGTTCAGGCGTTGCACTTGGTTCCTGTTCTGGAACAGCAGATGACGATGTATGGTATAAATTTACTGCTCTGGCAACTACTCATACATTACAGTTAAAAAATGTGGTTTCAGTGGGGACATCATCTTCTACGTCACTCTATGCACAGGTGTTTAGTGGTGCGTGTGGAACTTTAACAAGTACAACTTGTATAACCTCAAATACAAATTATACACTATTGAATGGACTGACAATTGGAGAAACTTATTATGTGAGAGTTTATAATAGCAACTCTAATTCTGGAGCAACTTTATATGCTAATACTTTCGATGTTTGTGTAGGAACTCTACCTCCACCGCCGGCAAATGATAACTGTGTTAATGCTGTATCTCTTACGGTTAGCAGTTCCAATGCATTTGTAAATCCAGTAAACGGTTCCACTCTTGCTGCAACCCAAAGTACAGCTACAGCACCTACTTGTAGTGCTACGGGTATAAATGATGATGTTTGGTATTCATTTACTGCAACATCTGCAACTAAACTTGTGCATTTTTTAAAGAGTTATAATGCTACTACAACACAAATCTATTCAGGAGCATGTGGCGGTTTGACTGCAGTTACTTGTTTTGCAGGCGGTGTAGGAAACTCAAATGTATTGTTGCAAAATCTTAATATAGGAGAGACATATTATGTTAGAGTATTCTCATCAACAAGCACGGCGGCCACAAGTTCTAATTTCCAGATTGCTGTAACCACTCCTTCTGCAGTAAGTAATGATACATGCGCCACTGCAGCAGCAATAGCTTGTAACGGAACTGTTCAGGGAGTTAATGCTTTGGCAACAGACGACACACTGCCGGCTTCTACTTGTGGATCAGCAACGGCTGCAGTTTATAAAGGAGTTTGGTACACAGTAACAGCTACAGAAAACGGACCTATTACAATTGATGCATGTGGTACTCAGTATGATGCATACTTAAGAGTTTACACCGGAGATTGTACTACGCTTACATGTTTTGCCAATACTTCAGGTACAGGGTTTGCTGATGCTGGTTGTACAAATAATAATTATAATGCACCTAAACTAACATTTACAGGGGTTGCAGGTACTACTTACTATATATTATTGACTGGCTTTACAGCTTCTAGAATTGGTAATTATAGTATTTCAGTTACGCAAGGCTGTTCAGGTCTTGGTACTAGTGAAGTTGACAATCAAAAAGATGATGTTAAAGCTTATCCTAATCCATTTATGGATGTATTGAATATTTCAGACGTATCCAACGTGAAGTCAGTTTCTGTAATAGATATGGCAGGAAGATTGGTAAAAACTATCGATACACCTTCTTCAGCTCTTCATTTAGGAGAATTGAAATCAGGATTGTATTTAATGGTTCTTAATATGAAAGATGGTTCAAGACAAACAATCAAAGCGGTTAAAAAATAAAATCAGTTTTTTAATCATTTTATAGACAATGGCGGCTAATTTAGCCGCCATTTTTATGTTGAAGAAAAAAATAATTTAATGTAAATGTTTGATTATCAGTTGTTAGTTTTTAATAATTCAATTGCGAATGAATTATTGTTTTTAGACAATTGTTTCATTTTATATAATAAAATGATCATTTTATGGTATTATTTTAAAAAATAGCAGCATAATGGTAAATTTTAATTAAAAAATGTCTAAATTTATTTTCCCTAATAATTTACTGTAATGAAGAAACTACTATTTTTTATTTTAACCTTGCCTGTTTTATGTTTTGGGCAATGGAGTGAAAATTTTGATGCCGGTACAACAATGCCGGCAGGATGGGCTGTCATTAATAATGGCGGGGCCAATGGCTGGGTATTCGGAACGCCCGGTGCGGGAACTGCCCAGTCTGGAGCAAATGTTGCTACACTTACCTATGATGATACAGCACATGATGATTATTTAATTACAAAAGCTATTACCGTAACAGCCGGTGTAAGTGACAGAATATCTTTTTTTGTAAGATCCAGAAGCTCAAGTTTCCTTGAAAATTATGAAGTTTTACTTTCTACTACCAACCAGACGGCAACAGCCTTTACTACGATACTGCAGCCTACAGAACCGGCACCAGCCACCTGGACACAAAAAACATTTAGTTTATCATCTTATGTGGGTCAAACAGTATATGTTGCTATTCATGCAACTGATACGGATAAATGGCAGCTTTATGCAGATACATTTGTAGTGGATTCAGCACCTACAACTATCCCAGGATGTGCTACACTGGCATCTCCGGCTAACGGAGCTACCAATGTAAATCCTGATGGCATCTTAAACTGGAATGCCGTTACATCGGCGTCCGGATATAAAATCAAGATAGGAACTACCAGTGGAGGAACGAATATCGTAAATAATGTTGATGCAGGAAATGTAACTACCTATAATATTCCGGGAACTCTTAATTCGGGAACAACATATTATGTTACTGTAACACCATATAACGCGATTGGTGACGCAGCAGGATGCCCGGAAATTTCTTTTACAACAGTTGCTGCACCGGCAAATGATGAATGCTCAGGCGCAATTTCATTAACTGTAAACCCCGATCTTTCTTGTGGCTCTGTTACGGCTGGAAACACTTTGGGTGCATCGGCATCCGCTAATGTATTAACACCGTGTACAGGAACAGCAGATGATGATGTATGGTATTCCTTTACCGCAACAGGTACTTCACATCAGATCTCGCTTACTAACCTGGCATCAACTGGCACTACAACAGCGTCATCTATCTATTTCCAAGTATTATCAGGAACATGTGGGGCACTAACGAGTGTAAATTGTTCGACAAGTGCTACCAAAATAATAACAGGTCTTATAGCAGGACAGACTTATTATGTGAGAGTTTATACTTCTTCAGGAGCAGGTTATAATATGAGTTTCAATATTTGTGTAGGAACTCCCCCGCCACCGCCTGCCAATGATAATTGTTCAGGAGCAATTGCCTTAACAGTGAATCCTGATCTCAATTGCGGATCAACAACAACAGGAAATACCATCAGCGCAACAGAATCAATGGCATCAACACCATGCAACGGAACTCCGGATGACGATATCTGGTATTCATTTGTAGCTACTTCTGCTTCTCATGTGGTAACTCTTTCCAATATTTCTGCCTCTACGGATATGTATTTTCAGGTTTTGAGTGGAGCATGCGGTTCGTTAACAAGTATAATTTGTTCTGATCCGAATTCAGCTACTTTAACCGGATTAACGCCAGGGCAAACTTATTATATAAGAGTATATACATATAGCAATGGAAATTCTGCAAGCTTTACTATTTGTATCGGAACACCTCCGCCACCACCTGCTAATGATGAATGTTCCGGAGCTATTGCATTAACAGTAGGTACTGATTTCGCTTCAGGAGCTATATTATCAACTAATGCGGGGGCAACCACCAATACTACCTCTACCTGTGCCACATCGAACTCAGTTAATAATACATGGTATTCTGTTGTGGTTCCGGCTTCAGGAAATGTAATTATTGAGACAGGAGCGGCAGCAGGATCACAATTTACAGACTCCATATTGGCGGCATATAGCGGAACTTGCGGTTCTTTAACCCAAATTTCATGTAATGATGATATTACTACTACCACCAATTTATATTCCAGAGTTTCCCTAACAGGGAGAACGCCTGGCGAAACCATTTATGTAAGTGTCTGGAGATATTCCACAGCGGGTGGAGATGGCCCTATTCAGGTTTCTGCCTATGATTCAGGCAGTTTGGCGACTACGGAAATTGCTGCAGCTAAAGACAAGATTAAGGTTTACCCTAATCCGTTTGTAGATATACTAAGTATTTCAGATGTGTCTAAAGTGAAATCGGTTTCTATAACAGATATGGCCGGAAGAGTATTAAAGACTATTGATACACCTTCTTCTGCACTTTATTTAGGCGGGCTTACATCAGGAATGTATATGGTAACATTATCTATGAAAGATGGTTCCAAGCAGGTTATTAAAACAATCAAAAGATAGTTTTTTGGAGACTGATTATCAGACTCCATTGTAAATAGCAATAACATGGCTTCAATAAAAAGACGGCTTAATGCCGTCTTTTTATTATTTATTAGGTACAGGTTGTAGATCTCCTGTGTTCAAACTACTGAATACGGTAGGGAAAAATGTGACTAAGATAAAGTAAATGATGACCATTAATACAACCAAAGCAAATAAAATAATGACCAGGTTGTTGGGTTTGTTCTTTTTTTTCGGTTCCATGATCTTGTGGTATTTGGTTAATAGATTAATTATAAGAAGTATTAAGCTAATTTCTTGCCACATTGTTTGCAGTACCTCGCATCATCATCAATATCCTCATTCCCACATCTGTGGCAAATCTTTTCCAGGTTTTGTCTTTTGTTTCTCATCTCTGCAGTTACAATTCCTGTTGGGACAGCAATAATAGAGTAACCGGCTAGCATCAATATGACAGCAAAAAATTTCCCAAGAGGGGTAATGGGGGAGACATCCCCGTATCCTACGGTGGTAACTGTAACAACCGCCCAGTAAATAGATTGCGGGATACTTTCGAATCCCGGTCTTCCGCCTTCTACCATAAACATCATGGAACCTACAATGACGGAGAAAATGATAAGAAATAGTAGGAAAATATAGATTTTTCTTGAACTGTTTTTTAAGGCTCTTAAGATAAGGTACCCGTCATTCATAAAATCAAGAAGATTGAAAATCCTGAAGATTCTAAGCATTCTCAACATCCTGAAAATAAGAAAATATTTGGTAACGGGGAAAAATAAGCTTAAATAGAAAGGTACGAGCGATAAAAAATCTATAATCCCGAAAAAGCTGAATATATAATGTTTTTTATTTTTGACTACAGCGATACGCAAGCTGTACTCTATGGTAAAAAGCAATGAGATAATCCATTCCAGGATAAGAAAAGTAAAATGAAACCTCTTATCCAATATAGGAACACTTTCCATCATAACGATAAGTGTACTTACGAGGATTAGGATTAATAAGACAATATCAAATAATTTCCCAAGTCTTGTATCGGACCGGTTGATAACCCGGTATAAAAATCTTTTCCATAGCGTATCTTCAGAAATAAGATTGTGTTCTCTTTCCATGCTCTTTAAATTATAATCTAAGATAAGATTTTAATGTTCTAGTATACAAATATATCGCAAAAAGCTTTTAGATAGGGGGATGTGAAAATTAAGCTCATCGATTTGTGAATAATTATTGCTTAATAGGCTGGGTTTCAGTATTTTATTTTTGGTAATATAGGTAATTTATATGACATATAAAAATAAAATTTTTGTCATATTTATGGTATTCTTTGTAATTTTAGGGTACAAAAAAACATTATAATCATGAAAAAAATTATTACTTCAGCCCTCTTGGGGGCGCTATGCTCTGTGTGCAATGGACAAGTAGGGATTAATACCATTAATCCTAATTCAGCAACAGTATTAGATGTTACTTCCAATCAGAAAGGAATCCTGATTCCGCGTCTTTCAGATGCGGAAAGAAACGCCAACCTGGCCGATAATGATATTTCTACAGTTCCTCCGGCAGGAATTGTTAATGCAAGCCTGTCTACTGGGACACTTATCTTTAATACCACTGCAAATGCATTTCAGTATTGGGACGGTACGCTATGGAGACAGCTTTTCGTAGCCACTTCTTCCCAGGCCGGAAATGATGGGGTAGTGAAAATTAATTCCGGAAATGGAGGCGCAAAGCCCACTCTTAACCTTTCTGCCACAGGAGGAGGCTATGGCCCCAGACAACAGGTTATTTACACTGTACCATTGGTATTTGCAGCAAGTCCTACCACCAGCTGGCCGGAAACTACAGTGCCGTTTCCCGGGGTAACTTCCAATATATATATATCCGCAACCAATAAGTGGCGTGAAAATGAAATCTATGGGCAGGTACATCTCTGGAGGCTTATAGTGAATATAACACCTGGTTCTAACAGTTCAGGTTCAGTGAAAGCTACACTGACGAATCCCGATTCAGGATTTGTTGTCAACTCCATTCAGTTTTTGCCCAGTGGCTCAAGTGGGGTGGGGAATGTTCTCACCTTCTATTTCTATACGATTGCAGACCAGGCCAGCTTAGATCCGGGAAGAGGTTATCAGCTTTTTTTGGAGGCGGATACAGGTTGTAATGCCGTGGTAGATTCCTTTACCAGAGTATCATTATTCAAAGATTAAATCTCATGACTATACTGGAACCCGGCTTATGCATGCATAAGCCGGGTTTTTATTGAAAACAAATTTTATTTTCATAAAATTAATATCTTCGTTGTCATAAGTATATTCCATGAAGCTAAAAGAAGTAATTTCAAAAATTGAAGAAAAAATAAAAATTAATCAGGCGGAAGATTTTGATAATGTTGGACTTTTATGTGGTGTCCCGGACCGCAATGTTTCCGGGATTTTGGTCTGTCATGATGCATTGGAGAATGTAGTGGAGGAGGCCATTCATAAAAACTGTAATCTTATCGTATGCTTTCACCCTATTATTTTTTCAGGATTGAAATCATTAACAGGTAAAAATTATGTGGAAAGGGCTGTTTTAAAAGCTATTGAGAATAAAATTGCCATTTATGCCATTCATACGGCATTTGATAATGACTTCTTCGGAGTGAATGCCGGAATCTGTAATCGCCTGGGGCTGAAAGACCTTAAAATACTTCAGCCTAAGAAAAACAACCTGAAGCAACTGACGGTATATGTTCCTGAAGATTATACCGAATCTTTAAAAAATGCTCTTTTTTCCGCAGGGGCAGGAAATATTGGTTTTTATGATGAATGTAGCTTCAGTATCAGCGGAAAAGGTACCTTCCGGCCGATAGAGGGCTCAAACCCGTTTTCCGGACAGCAGGATATACGGGAAAATGCGAATGAACATATGATCTCAGTAATTTTTGAGGGATATAAACAAGGACAGATTGTTTCGGCAATGAAGGCTGCACACCCTTATGAGGAGGTCGCCTATCAGATCTATAGCCTGGATAATGAAAACCAGTATTCCGGATTAGGGATGTATGGGGAATTGGAAGAGCCGATGGATGAAAAGGACTTCCTGAAAATGATAAAAGAAAAATTCAATCTGGAGATCATTAAACATTCTGACTTTACGGATAAAAAAATAAAAAGAGTAGGCGTATTAGGCGGATCCGGTGCAAGCGGGATAAAATCTGCCATATCTAAAAAATGTGACGCTTACCTTACAGGAGATCTCAAATACCATGATTATTTCTTAGCAGAATCTCAAATGCTGATTTGTGATATCGGACATTATGAGTCAGAGCAATTTGTTGTTCAACAATTATTTGAAATTTTGTCACAAAAATTTAGTACATTTGCAATCTCAAAATCTAACGAAAAAACAAACCCAGTAAATTATTTCCTTTAGATATGGCAAAAACCACCGATATTTCAGTTGAAGAGAAATTAAGAGCTTTATACGATTTGCAGATCATTGATTCAAGATTGGATGAAATCCGAAATACAAGAGGAGAATTGCCAATTGAGGTGGAAGATCTTGAAATCGAAATTGAAGGGCTTGAAAAAAGAGCTGAAAAATTTCATACGGATATCAAAGATCAGGATGACCAGATCAAAACCAAGCATGAAGTAATCAACCACGCTAAAACTTTAATTGAAAAATACAAATCTCAGCAGGATAATGTAAGAAACAATAAAGAGTTTGAAGCTTTAGGTAAAGAAATCGAATATCAGGAACTGGAAATTCAGCTTGCTGAAAAAAGAATTAAAGAGTTCGGAGCTAAAATTGCTCATAAAAACGAAACTTTGGGTGAACTTACTGCAAAGATCAACGAACTCAAAAACCATTTGAAATTCAAAAAAGACGAATTGGATGGTTTGATCTCTGAAACACAGAAAGAAGAAGAATATCTGTTGGAAAGATCTAAGGAATTCGCTTCCAAGATTGATGACAGATTATTGGCATCTTACAATAAAATCAGAACAAGCTCTGTAAACGGTTTAGCTGTTGTGGGATTAGAAAGAGGAGCTCCGAAAGGATCGTTCTTCACAATTCCACCACAAAAGCAAATGGAAATCGCTCAGAGAAAGAAAATCATTATTGATGAGCATTCAGGGAAAATTCTTGTTGATGACGAATTAGTAATGGAAGAAACTGAAAGAATGAAATCTGTGATTAAATTTTAATCACTTACATACAATAAAAAAGCTGTTTCATTTGGAACAGCTTTTTTTGTTTCTATCAATTCAAAGAAAGTTTCTTTGGTTCAACTTTTATCAAATTTCCTAAAGAATCCATATAGGCAAAAGGGAGCCCATATTCCAAAGAAAGTGTGTATAAACCGTTGTATAATTTATTGACACGAATTTCACGATCATAAGCAGGAGGTAAGATTTCTTTTCCTTCACCATTATAAATACCATATTTCCCATCTTTTCTTGCGATAAAGAATCCGTCTGAACTTTTGATCCAGGTATCAAATTGCGGTGTTAAGATCTCTTTTCTTTCCGCTACATTATATATTCCCCATTTATTTCTTCCGGAAATATTTTTTGCGATATAAATATAGTTATCCTGAGTAGATTCTGTAATCATATCATAAGTGTTATCCAAAATGACTTTGTAATTATTGTCCATAACCCCATATTTATTATCTTTTTTAAAGTAGATAAAACGGTTAGGATGGTTGGCTTGCATCATCAGTTCTTCATATAAGCTTAATTTCTCCGAAGCCACATAACATTCAGGAATAATCTCATCATATACAAAGTCAGAAATCAATTTTCCCTGATTATTGACAATGGCCAGCTTATCTTTTTTCCGTAAAAACAGGAAGGCTTCTACAACATCATCAAATTCATTGGTCTTGTAACGCAATTCATCATATTCCACATTGAACTTTACAGGCTTTCCGTCTAAATTCATTAAAACCGTTTTTCTTTCCTGCTTTCCATTTTGATTAATGATTCCGTTTAAAAAATAATTTGATGGACTGATGTAATCATAAATAAATTCAGTAATCGGTTTGAAATTTTTAGAGAAAACGGCATATTTTTTATTTTTATTGGTAGCAAGAACGACCGGTGTTTTTTCGTTTCCACCCTGTGAAAAATAACTCATAGGTTCCTTCAATAGTTTATTCCCTTTGAGATCATAAGCATAAGTGTCACCATCTTTATTGGCAGACAGGAATAACGCTTTGTTCCAATATTCCACATAATGAAATTCTACAGGAAGAATCAGTTTTTTAAGAGACTTGTCATAGGCCCCCGATAATGATTTTCCGTTTATATTATTATTGACCTGGTATAAATTGTCAGTAAAAGGTCTTGCTGTTCCCAGATTTTTCGGAATTCCGTAATTATCCTGATTTTCTTTTGTTTTAGACCGTAAACGGTCGTCTCTCTGG
>NZ_BAAFHL010000008.1:0-84427 GCF_042849955.1 Chryseobacterium barbadense | reverse complement strand
TTATGGTGTCAATGGCTTTTAATTTGTCATAGGATTCAATTTTCTTAACAGCAGTTTCAACGAATGCTTCACCGCGTAATTCAACTTTTTCTTGCTGAATGGTAACGGATTTGATTGAAGCGGAAACGTCGTTTTTTAGATCGGATATATTTATCAACCTGCCAAGATCATCAAAGTAATTTTTGACGTCTCCAAATGCGATCTTAACGAGTTCCTGAAGAATCATTGTTTGGGTAATGTCAAGTTCTTCAGCTTTTTTTTCTTGCCTTTCTTTAAGGAAGTTTTGAACCTTAACATTTCCTAACAACCTTGTCCCTTGTTCACTTGCGGTTTTTTCGCTGTAACCCGCACGAATAGCAGACTGGGTTGCATTCAGATCAATCAAGTATTCTTCACAAAATTTTTGCTGTTTTTCAGTTAGTTTCATTTTATATTACAATTGAATTTTCTACTTCATTTCCAAAAACATCCCAACCATCTGTTGTATGTCTTGCAAACATTTCTAATTTTTCCGCATACGGAAAGCATCTTTCAATAATTTCTCGAAATACTTCGGGTTTTTTAGAATGGCAAGGATAACCATTGACATAAGGCCTTTTAGCTTCAATGACGCTTTCTGGAATATTATCAACAGCTTTTAAATTACCTTTCCTGCAGAACAAAAGAAATTCGCTTGAAATTCTTACAACACCCCCTAATCCTCCTCCCATTTTATTTTTTTTCCAAGTAATACAGGCTACATATTCAAATCCCCATGCATTAATGACTTTGAGGGCTTGTAATAAATATTTATTAGTTACCCATAAAAATAAAACTGCATCTTTGTCAGCTAAATCTTTAACCGGAAGTGCTGCAATTTCATCTACGGTCATTGTCATATATGGAAGATCTTCACTTTTATTAACATCACTATTCCATATCTGCTTTCCTTCCACTACCTTGTAATTTGATAATTTTCTACCTGCTTTTTGAATCCATGGTGCATCTGCATAAATTATCTTATATTTCATATTCCGATCTTTTTTAAGGCTCTTGGTGATAAGTAGAATTTAATATCCGGATCATTGGCGATGTCTTCAATTGTTTTATAGGTTGATTTTCCCCGTAATAAGTGTCCGTTTTCTAAACAAATCATGAATTCCCGATCATTTATGAAAACCACATCATCAGCAATTTCATAATCATTTACCAGGAAGAAACATTTTTCATTTGCCTTGATGTATTGGTGTAATTCTTCAGCATCGAAGTCAATATCTGATTCACCTAAACTGTTTTTCTCTTCTCGTGTTTCCGGTTTTTCCAATGGCTTTCCATTCTCATCGCATGGAATAAACATCCAAACCGCGTTTCCTTGCTTCATGAAATTTGCATAATTTGGTATTTCGGTGATGAATTGAAGAACCGTGTATTTCGGCTCTCCAACTCTGTCTTTTACTTTTGTGTACATTTTCTCACTTTGCATTTGCACAAAGTCAGTCATTGACATTAATTCCAGGTTTTCCATTTTTATTATTGATTTTTAAGTTTATAGATAGTTACAAATTTAATGAATTTATGTAACAATGTTACATATTTCTAAGCTTAAAGATTTTATTTTAAAACCTTTTGAAACAATTCTTTGTAGTGTTGAATTTCCCTTTCTTCGGAACAACATTCAATGAATTCTTCCATTGCTTCTTTCATTTCAGGTTCCTTGTTTCTGGATAATAAATTGAAGAATTTCAAGGCTAAAAGATTGTAGTCTTTTTGTAGTTGGTTGATAAAAGATTCTTGACTATTTATCACCTCATCATATCGCTTCATTAACTTGGATTTTTCCGTTGAAAAAAGGAAAGTAAGTACATACAATAGGAAAAACAATGATGAAGTTGCTGTTAGGATAATTTCTAATGTTGTCATATTATTCGGTAAATGTGTTATTTTCAACTCTATTTTTTAGGCGGTTCACTTTGAAATTTTTTTGATCTTCAATCATAGGATTAATAGAAGGAAACATAAATTTCATTTGCTCAATCATTATTTCAACATCTGCCATTTCTGAAGCTAAATTTTTAAATGTTTCTTGTGTGTCTTTTCTCATAAACTTTCTTGCCGACAATGCCAATTTCAAGGCTGCTTGTGCAAGTTCCGTTGCTTCTTCCTGAAGCATTTCCATTTGGGCTACATGCCCCCATTTATCAACTGCCATTTGATAAACTTCTTGTCTGTTTTCTAAGTTCATAAAGTTATATTTTGATTTGTTAATATTTTTGTGGATTCCCCTAATCTATGTGCAAGGTGTTATCCTGTTTGTGTTGTTTAAGGCCCTGGGTGATATGAAATTCTTCACCTTTTTGCAATCCGGCCTGTAACCCCATCTGTGTATAAAGCAAATCCGTTTTGGTGGTTTTTATTTTCATATTCATGGCATTAAATTGTTCTTTAACTTTCTGATCTTTTTTAATAACCATCAATCCGGTTTGTTCTGGAAGATTTGAAACTTTGTCTTTATACATTTCTTCCATTTTCCAGGAAACCTTCAATAAAAAGCCCTTGATAAAAGATGAAGAAACGGTTCTGCCATGGTAGAAAAATAACGCTTCTTTGCCTTCAGGTGATTTCAAATAAAGGTCCTTTTCTTTCAGGCACGTTTTTACAATAAGATTGTAGAAATAGGCGCAAAGCTCCGTATCTTCTTCAAAGCCAAAGAATGCAATTCTTTTATTGTTGTAGAAATATTCACAATCAAACAATCTTGTTAAGTCGTTGTAAAATATCCCAAGATCATACCCGGACGGAATCAAATCAACTTCCTTCAAAATACACTTTTCACCAACGTATGGATCCGAAATGTCGTGTTCTGAAATATAGTATTCCCGCATTAATTCATTGGCTTTCTGTAAAGCTGCCATTGCTTCAGCTTCAGTTGCTCCGTTTTCCTGGTTCTTTTCCAGAAGGGCACGAACCCTTTTAATAATTTTGTCTCTACTCATTTTATTAATTTATTTTATAATTTTTCAAATTCAATTTCGATCCTGGGAATAGTGCCAAATATTTTTTCACTTTCAACCTTTGCAATTACAGCATCATCGGTGAAGACAATTCCATTCATGGCATCCATGGTACCTTTCATAAGATTATCAGTCAAATCCGGCTTTGTGGTTTTATAAAATTTTGTCCCGGCTTCAAGTGCATCAAGTTTCTTTTTGGTCCAATTTTTAAGCGGTGGAAAAATAAATGTTACTTTGACTTTTAATGCTGTATTGAAGGGAATAAACCCCGTTGGAAGCTGTGATTTTACATCAAATGCAATGTTCCTTTCGTTCTGGATGACTTCAACTTTTTGATAGGACCGGACAAATGATTTTTTTACAGTTTTTTGAATCCTGAACCTGGCAGATTGTTTTGGTTGTGGAATTCCTAATATTTTAAGTTTTAAAGTCATTTTAATTTTTGTTTAAAATTGTAAAGTGCTGATTTATAGCTTCTATTCTTTTGATACATGGAGATGAAACTTCTAAAATCATCATTCCTGGTTGTGTAGTTTTTCCCAATATTCAATCCAGGCTTCTTCTGTGAATTCTTTAAGGTTCTCTTTTTCAATGTATGCTTTAACAATACAGTCTTTGAAGTAGGTTAAGGGATCATTTTTCTGAACTCTTGGAATTTTGATCTTTTCCGGTTCATCTTTCCGAACAATATTTTCTGTTTTTTCTGGAA
This sequence comes from Chryseobacterium barbadense, assembly GCF_042849955.1. Taxonomy (NCBI): domain Bacteria; kingdom Pseudomonadati; phylum Bacteroidota; class Flavobacteriia; order Flavobacteriales; family Weeksellaceae; genus Chryseobacterium; species Chryseobacterium barbadense. Next base: position 80,728 of record NZ_BAAFHL010000008.1, on the reverse strand, counting down.
CGAATGTTGACAGGACGGCTTCAATAAATCCCACCTTGACAGTTTTAAGACCTCTTTTTTTAATCAGATCATAAAAAATTACGGTTCCTAAAACACCCCCTTCTAATTGCAATCTTCTGTATTCTGCAATATAAAATTTGGTTCTATCAGCTTTTTTTTGTTCTGGTGTATGTTGTGTTTCCGGTGGTTCCAGAAAGGCTTTTATATTATTTTTACCAATTTTATATTGTTCGTCAACGGTCTTGTGGTAGATATATGCAGCTTTGACTTCTCCCAATTTTAAACGGTCAATTTCACGATACAATTGGATTCTGGATGAATTACCATTTTCGTCCGGTTCACTGAACAATTTCTTATCTGCAGCAAGTTCCAGGGCAAGGAAATATTCATCCGGTGTAAGTTCACATTTTGAAGCAAAGGCATAGATTTCCGCTTCTGCAATTTCCGCTTCAGCATCACTTTCAAATTTTGGGTTGATGAAACTTAATAATCTTGCTGTAAATTCCGCAATAACCTCATCATTCGATAATTTCAGCGTCGATTGTGATATTTCCGCCCTCACTATTTCCGGCAGCTTTTTGACTAAGTTTTCGGGCAAGTAAGGTCCGAGCGGAAACTTTCCCGGATGAATTAAAACTTCCTGTGGAATTTCCGGTCTTGTTGTTAGTGCTGTTGTTGAATTGTTTTGTTCCATAATCTTCATTTGTTAACCAAGCATATTTGAATCCCTGCCAACTGTGTTCAGCACAGTTTCTTATTGCTTCAGGGAATGGATAATTATTTTTTTCGCATTCTCTCATTACGCCTTCAATCACGCTTTCAGTGAATGAAGCCCTTTTATTTTTCCGGGCCTGGATCCAATCATCAGCATGTTTTTCCAAAACACCCAGGTCCAAAAGTTTTTTCTTGAAACTTTCTTTTGTGAAATACTTTTCATTTTCTTTTTTTGCGGAACTTTTTTCTTTTTGATCTGATCCGGTATTTACCTCATCAGGAATTTCAGGAAAAGTTTCACCTGGATTTTCTTTTTTTATATTTTTTCCTTTTGCTTCTTTTTTAAAAGAAGAATTAGTTTTGTTTATGTTTAGTTTATTAATGGGTACACTTTGTGGTACGGTTTGCGGTACGCTTTGTGGTACGGTTTGCGGTTCACTTTGTGGCTCACTGTGATCCGCAAAAGGAATTATTTCATAAACAGAAGATTGATTTCCGGTTCTCTGTTTCCATTTTATTCGTCCTAATTGATATAAAACATTCCTTGCTCTTTTAATGGATGCAGAACTTAAACCCGTTTTGACCTGTAAGGTTGATATAGCTACCGTAAATTCTACTTTCCATCCCGTTTTATTATTTATATGCATCAATCCATGCCATAAAGTAATTACAGAATCTGAAACGGAATTTGTTTCAAGCCAATCGTAAAACGAATTTATTTCTTTGATATAGTTCATTACTACCAATGAGTTTTTAATATTCTTTTTCTTTTAGGAATGAAAATCCTAATTATGATGTGTGGAATTATCATCTGCTTATGTTTTCTTTCTGATTACAAAATCCGGGAACGGACATTCCTTTTGGCTATCTGCAGGAATAAGACTTATATTTCGTTTCCGGATCGAAGGAATCATATATTCATTTGTGGTCCTGGTTAAGTCTGAAATCAGGCATTTATTTTCAATAACTCCGATATGAAAGCGGGTGTTGACATTTTCAAATATCATTTCAGAAATATTGTCCGGCCTTGGGGCCTTTATACAAGTTGCGGAAAGCGTGTATTTTTCCTTTTTCTCCCAAGCAACGATGTCACCGACTTCAAGTTTTGTTTCCTTTGCCGGAATGATGTCAAATTCACTTTCAAGATCTTCTACAAATTCAACTGAAGTTTGTGTTCCGGTTCTTTTGAGTGCATAGGACAAACAAGTGTCCTTCTTGTTGATAGTGGTTTCAAAAAGTTTTTTCATGATTATTGTTCCTTATCAAAATAGAGTTGGTAAAATTTCCCCTTATCGTCTTGGCCCTGCTCCAACATATTGCGATCACCGTGAATGTAGATATGGAAGTTTTTATCAAGTTTTATGATACTTTTAAAATGTCTTTGCATCTTTTTTACGGCTGTTGGGTTGATTCCAAATTCTTCAGCAACATTGATTTGCATATCTTGTTCATAATCGGATTTGAAATTTTCAAAACTATCAATCACATCTTGGTCCTGTAAAACCTCATCAGTGAATTCTTTCAAGGTGAACTGATCTTTTTCTTTGAAGAAATTCAGGGATTTGTTCAGAAAATTAACCTGGTCAACTTTTGTCACTTCAAATTCCTGGGGAAGCTGCTTTGTGATATAATCTTTGTAGATCATTAAGGATTCCTGTGTGTGGAAATATTCATCATCACGTTGTTTTACATGCAGGAAATTTTCAAACCAATAGTACATATCCCCGTTTTTGTTGTTGTCAACAACTGAAAGGACAAATCCGGTTTCTTTATTGTTATTGTAGATCAATGCAGCTTTGTCAATTTTTACCAAACTGATCCCCTGATCCTTTTCAACCTCTAAACTTCCGTTCTGGAAAGAAAATTTAAGGAATGGTTGTCTTTTTTCAGTTTTGAAAATTCCGATCTTATCAACGCTTTCCGGGCTTCCATCACCTTCAAATAAGACAATGAATAGTTCACCGCCTTGGATCCGTGGATTTTCTGCAGATTCATAAAGATGTTTTGCAAGGGTTTCCGATTCCCAAAGAAACTTTGATTTATCTTCAAAAATTTCAGATACCGAATTGTAAACCGGATTGTTCACCAGGTAAGAATCACTGTAAAACTGGAAGGTTTCTTCTGATTTAAAAGATCCTAAAAAGAAGTTCTGAAGTAGTTCAGACATTTCTTCATTAAGCTGCAATTCATCTTGTGAAATAATTAATGATTCGCCGTTGATCTTGTTTCCAACTCTGTGTGCAATTATTTTCATTTTATTAAACTTTAAATTATTATTCTAAATCTTTGATGTTACAAGGAAAGCGGTAACCGTTTGATTTTTCGCAGGTAACAGCGTTACCACTTACGCTTATAACTTTTACTTTTTCACCCTTTTTCGCCCAAAAACTTTTTCCAAATTTTGCATCTTTGTTAAGGGTTTTTGTTTCGCCAACCATGACTAAATTGTTTCTTTTATAAAGGCTTCAGTTTGGATTTTATGTCCGTAATCCTTAATAAGTTCTAACAAAAGCGGATGTAATTCAGTCATTTCTATGGGTATTATGATTGTTCTTCTTTTTGCGAAAATTTTACAATCAATATTCCTGTATCTGATTTTTCGATGAATTTTATATCTTGAATCATTATCATCTTTGGAAAAACCTCTTACCCTTGGATGTCCTTTGAATGTTTTCATTTTGAAATGGGTTTAAAAAGCATTGTTATATTTTGTATTTATATTCAAGAAAAGAAAGTGTATTTTCTATTTCTACATTGTTCCCCCTGTTTATGATTGCCACAAAACGATCAATAAAATCTTCATTCATAATATTGGAATTATCAACCGTTATGTTATTTATTAGACATCTTCCTTCTGCTTCTTCCAGGATATCAGAATCCGAAAAATCCCCCAAATCGTTAACCTCATCTGCATCAACCAAATCATATTTATCCTTTGCGTATTTTTCAAGATCAAAATCAAAATATGACATTGCTTCTTCCTGCCAATTATCATGTTGTTTTTGGAACATGTATTTTGCAAAATTTTCGTCTTTGATTTTATCCAAGAAATGTTGAAGCGGTTTTTCTTCATAGTTGAAAGAACTTCCATCTTCCATAACTATTTGAATTATTCTATCTGACATATTATTTTGGTTTTATTATTAACTTTAATTCAATACAAGCGTCTTTAAAATCCTTTGAAATCAGCCGGATAACCTTTTTATTATTCCAGATATAAAACCCGGCCGGATCCTTACCTAAATAATATTCGTCACTGACTTTCATAAGGGATTTATTTTTTATAGTATGCTTGAAATCTTACTACATCCGGATATTCCGGTGATCTTATTAATCCGTCACCCATTCCGGCCAAAGTTTCCGCCCCGGCATCATCAATAACAACACGGCTGTCAATTTCTTTTGGTACTCTAAAACAGATCTGAACGGGATAATTTACTTTAGCATCCCCGGTGATAACTTTTGTAGATGCTCTTTGAGTAGCTGAAATAATTCTGTAACCAACGGACCGTCCTTTTTGTAGAAGAATTCGCAGGTTTTCTTCTAATGGTTTTAATTCGCCGGTTTTTTCGCGCTTCATTTTAGGTTCAATGATAACAGTTCCGTCAAGCCCTAATTGTGGTTTATAGGTTCCCACCTGCACCATTTCATAAATATCAAGATCTTTTCCTTTCCTTGAAGCTGCAACGGCATCTGCAAATTCATCGAATACAACCAATGTTTTTTGTTTGGTTCCAGACTTGATGAAAGCGTTCATTTCATCAACCAGGTTTTTCATTTCTTCTTCAATTTCAAGGATTTCATTGAACACCTGAACACCTGGAACATTCTTATATTTTAAGAATTCATACTTTGGATCGAAAATCACAATTCTATCAACACCCGCTTCCTTCACATACTCAATTGTTGATTCAATGCAAACTGATTTTCCGCTTCCTGTGGCTCCGCAAATTAAAATGTGTGGGGTGGAGTGGTTATTTAAGTCCCAGTGAATAATTTGACCAAAATTGTCTTTCCCAATTGGAATTTTCATTTCAGACAGATCTTCTTTGTTCCATAATAAATCACGGTCCCTTTTTTTAGAAATTTCAACACCTAAATAGGATTGACCGTCATACACTGTAAGATCTTTTGAAATTCTTACATTGGAAACATTCAAGGCATTTGCGATATCAAGTTTATGTGACTGAATGGAAGCGATCTTCACACCGGCCGAAACTTTAAGCAAAAATGTATTGCTTGAAAAACCTATGAACTCATGTTCTACTTTTGTTATAATATTGAACCCTCTAAGCGCGTGTTCTATTTTTTCACTATGTGGCATATCTTTATTTGCTAAATCGTATTGAATAAACTGTGAAGCGTTATTTCTGAATTGTTTGATAACTTTTGGATTAATCATTTGAATGGAAGAATCCTTTACTTTTTTAAGCCTTTTTTCGATCAGGTCCCGTTTGGCTTCTTCAATGTCGAAATCTTCAATTTCTGAAATCTGTGTTTTTGCCCAGAATTCATAAATTTCTGCCTTATCAACAAAGCTGTCATTGTCATTTATCAGGAATATATAATCCGGATCCGCAACGGCTTCAATCATTCTTTTTAAAGGCTCATATAAAAGGGCTTCATATAATCTTCTTGTGTTGAGGTCCAGAGAAATTTTGAAAACGTTCAGTTGCGGGGCGTTGTCCCTGTTTTTAGAATATTTGTTTTCAATAAACCAAACTTCATTAACCACCAATCCGTTCCGGGATTCATACCCTTTTACATAAGTCATTGCCTGTTTTCCGATACTCAATGACAATTCTTCTTCTGTTGAAAATCCATTCTTTGATTTATGGTCAATGATTGCAACTTTATCTTCAAAAGTTTTCACAACCAGGTCAATTTGAAGATTACAGATCAAAGGGATATCAACCCCGTTGATCGTAACAAATTCACTGAAATAAATTTCAACATCAAGAATTTCCTTTATATCCTTTTCAAATCCTGCAGATTCCGCAAAGAAGTTCCCCAGAAGTGAATTCACAATCCTTGTGGCTTTGATTTTACAATCTTCAACAGAAGGTGTTGTTTTTTGGATTTTCCAATCATTTGCAGGGACTTCATCAATGAAGTTGAAAGCAAGGATTTCTGCATCTACAATTGAAATTGGATTGCCTTCTTTCTTACTATTGAAATAATGCTGCAAGGCGTAATGGTATGCTTTCCCGGCGACCGTTGACGCTGTTGATTTTGACCTGTAACCATAAATGTAGATCATTTCAAAGGCCTTTTCATTTCGGGAAAACTGCATCAACTTGGAATAACTCCAACTGTTTATTAAATAGTTGCTGTTATGGCTTTCAAGTTGTTCTGGTGTGTATGATTTATAAATACTCATGGCATTTCAGGGGCTTTGTTATCAGGGGTTTTGCGGGTATTTCTATTTTTCAACCCTTGTTTTTTTGCGTTTACTACATCACCGGCATCACTCATTTGTTCAAATGATTTATCAAATTCAATTTCCAGATCTTCAACCTTTCCAAGTTTATTGCATACATCAAATAATTTTTGACCTTTTAAGAATGTTCCGGATTCATCACATGGATAAGGTTTCCCTTTATACATTTTGCATGGAAGTTTCACGTCTCCAACTTTATATGCAGTCCGGTTGATCCCCCAATGAACAGCAGCCCTTTTGAAGCTGTCTGAAGTTTCCCCTTTCTTTGCAGAAGTCGTTGTTTCTTCACCGTTATCACCTTTCCAAACCCATTCACCAGAAACATTAATTCCGATTTCGCAGAATTGTTTCCCTTTACATTCAAAATATCTTGATTGCCAATTCCAGGGATCAACACATTCATCCAAATGTTCCTGAACATCCCTGCTATCAACATAACCTATCATTATAACATGGGTGGGATTTACTTTGTCCGGGAATGCCCGTTGAACTCTCCATTTTAAGGGAATTGGTTTTTTTAATTTTGCTATTTGTACCGTTGTTGCTGACATTTTTTTAAGTTTTAAAGGATTGATACTTCTTCTAAAATGATAGTGCCGGAAGAATTTGAATCAAAGGAATGAATCACTTCAACCACCTTCCATTTGATTTTTCCGATTGTAATGAAGTGGCCAACATTTGGCGGTGAGACATAACAGCTTCTCGCCAAAAATTTACCTTCTGCATTTTCAAATGTGAATTCTCTTTCTAATCTCACCATCACGGTTGAAGCGAAATCATCAAGTAATACATCAATTTCGTGTGCAATCTTTGTTTTATCCGTAAGGTTAAACAGCTTAATCAATCTTTCTTTTGTCGTTTCCATTTATTTGCTGTTTTTTAAATTTTCATAACCGGCCAACGTTGCAATCACAGAAGATTTAAAAAATCTTAAATTATAATCAGCCCTTGTGAAATAGGATCCGTTTAAGATTGGAACCATATCAAACCTATTTTTGAATCTATTTTTCAACTTTCCCATGGCTTAAATTTTTCCGTATCCGTAATTTGCCCACAATTCATTTTGTTCTGCCTTGTATTCGTTGAAAGATTGAATTTCCCTTTCTTCAGAACCTAACAAGTATTGTCTTAAATCATCAAGTTTTTTTTCAAGGTGATTGTCAATTACACATACTTTTAAATCATCACATTCCAGGTTATAAGAACCGGTTTCCGTTCTAACAATTGACCAATACGCATTGTTATCAGCCATAAATAATCCGAACCAATTTGTTCCGGGTGCGTTACCCTCATTAACTTCAAATTCTTGAAATTTTAATTGGTTTGCCAATTGTGCTGCTGTCTGAAAATCTTTTCCATTAAAAGAATTTGATTTTCTAACTGATTGTTGTAAATTTGTCTTTAACATTATGGTTTAACATTTTTTGTTGAACATCTGCCATCCATTGCCGTGGGTGGCTTTTTATTTTCCTTTTATTGCTTGTGCTAATGCAAGTCTTTTTGCTTTTGAACCTCTACGGGTTAGGATTCTTTGGGGATCAATCACAGCTTCCACACTGTTTGTATTCTCTTTATTCTCGATAGATTCCAACGCGTCTAATTCATAATTAATTAATTCATGTTCCTTAAATAGCTTATCTATCTTATCGCCAAGTTTCCAGAGTTTCACCCGTAGAGCTTCTATTTTGGTTTTATTATCCATGTCATATTGCATCAATAATTTCTTGAATATCTTCTTCATAGATTTCTGCATTGGTCCATCCGGTATGCCTTTGGAAAGACTGAATAATGAAAATGTTTTCAATCTTTTCTGAACCCCTGTAAGCGTTCAAATAAATTGCTGATTCTCTTTTTCCTGTATCGGCAGCAATTTTTAATCTCAAATCATAATCTTCTTGAATTTTACGGTAAACCGTAGGCTTGATTTTTCTTGGAATTGTTATATTTGCTTGCTCTTTCATTTTGAATTATCATTTTGATATAGCAAATATAAAGAAACTTTATATTTAAAAACAAATTTAATATAAAGAAACTTTATTATTTTGTTTTAAATCATTGATAATCAGTATAAAAAAATACAATGGAATTAAAGGAAAGAATAAAGAAAGTTGTCAAGCATTTGATAGGGAAAGGTGTTGCGCCAACACAAAAGGATTTGGGTTATCTTATGGGATATAAGACTGAATCAGGCTTTTCCCAGGTTATAAATCAAAAAGTTGCAATGCCTGAAGATTTTATTGATAGGCTTTGTTCTTTTGATGAGAGACTAAATAAAGATTGGATCATTAATAATAAAGATTCAATGCTTTTTAATAAAGATACTTTATATAAAGAGAGGGTTGACACTGTTACGCCGGTTCCATTTGAAAATTATATGATGGTGGAATATGTCGACTTATCTGTTGCTGCGGGTGAACTTGGGGGTAATAATGTTGATGAACTTCCGGAATCAAAAAAAAGATTGGTCCCAAAAGAATTTGATAACGGTGAATATCTTGTGACAAGAGTTGATGGTGATTCAATGGATGATGGCAGTAAATATAGCATTCCAGATGGAACTGAAATACTTATAAAAAAATATTACTTACATAATGGTGATAAGTTGCCAATCCGGAATAATTTATTTGTAATTAATGCCAAAGACGGAAAGGCTCTAAAACAAATAATTGAACATAATACTGATGAAGGGTTCATTGTTTGCCACTCTTATAATCCAGATTTTAAAGATTATAAAGTTTATATGGAAGATATTATTGAAATATTCCTTTATAGAAAGATTGTTTCACTTAGGCCGCCAATTCCAGATATTAAAAATTAACCAAATAAAAAAATAGCTATGAAAAAATTATTTCTATTATGTTTTATTTCAATTATTATTTGTTCTTGTAGTAATTCTAATGATGAGAATGAACAGTCCATGACTTTTAATGGTAATTGGATAGGAACTTATTCCGGAACCGATCATGGGACATGGAAGATTAATATTTCTAATTCTGGAAATGTAACGGGATCTGCACACTCAAATGATTATAATGAAGATTTTGAAATAAGTGGAAATGTTAATAACAACGGACAACTTAACGCGGTGTTAGGCAGTTCGTCAAGCGGTGGGACATTCAAAGGAACTTTGTCCGGAAATTCTGGAAATGGAACATGGTCTAATAATGTAGGAACTCCACATTCTGGATCTTGGAATGGTAATAAACAATAAAATTATGAATGATGAATTAAAGTCCTTATTGTACGTTGTGATTAAAAATCAATGTAAAATGATGGTTATGTTGGAGAATATTGAAAGAGAAATAGAAACAAATAATTATAATCCCGACTATAATAGTCCAGAATGGATTTCACTTCAAGAACAGATTGCAATCAATAGACATAACTTATCAATGTCCTTATTTAAAGAATGTCTTTTAGAAGCAAAAATTATTCAATCAGAAAATTTAGAAATATGAATAAAAAACTTATATTATTATTGTTATTTATCTCATTTTTTAGTTTTGCTCAAAGGGCAAAGTTTAGTGAATACTTCAATTCATATAAAGATAAATCATATAGTCTTTTTATTGATTATAAAAAAGATAAATATACTGTTTGGGTTGGGCTTCCTTCAAATGATTTAATTTCTGATTTTACCTATGTTCAATTTACTAATAAAGATAATGTTGAATTTTTGAACGCCTTCAAATTGGCTCAAAATAAATTTAATGAATGGAAGAAAGTAAATGATAAAGAAAAACTGAATTCAGTCGTTAAAGACATGGATATTGAATCTAAAAAGTTTCATTATTCTTTTGTTTTAGGTGATAATTTATACAACACTAATTCAGATAAGTTAAAATTCAAATTTATCGTTGAAAACGATATTCCTTATTGTGTTTTTTATGCAAAAGGTTTAGCAAGTTCTACGAATAGCTATATTAGAATGAACGGGTTTGAATTAAGATTTTCCAATGATGAAGACTTTTCAAATTTCTTTGAGAAATTAAAAAAGGAAAGTATTTTAAGTTTTATTGAGAAAGACGAACACAAAAAGAAACTATTGCAATAGAATGGAGACAACTAAGCCTTACATATCTGATCTTAACATGCTGAAGGCAATTGATATTTTAAAAGAATCTGGGGAAATTCCATTCAAAGTGGTTGCCTATGATGTTATGAACGTTGATACTTCTTGGGTAAATAGAATTGAAAAACAAGATAAGTATAAAAGGGGTGTTCATTTTACTGCAGAACACATTAGGTTGTTTTGCGATCACTTTAAAATTAATTCTAATTATATTTTCGGCCTGGAATCAAATATGTATCGAAAGTAAAAATCTTTTAAAATAGGTAGTTTACATGTGTTCCAATCGTGCAAAATACCGTGCAAAAATGTATAAAAAACAATAAATTATTAATCCGCAAGATGTTGAAAATCAACGTGAATGAAAAATAATAATCCAGGAAAAAAGGACTTAAAATCCTGTGCCTCTTTTGGCGTGCGGGTTCAAGTCCCGCCTGGGGTACAAGACCCTCTGTAACTTTGTTACGGAGGGTTTTTTGTTTTTAGGCATTAAAAAAGATATTAGAACGGATCATGATCACATTCTAATATCAAAATTTAAATCTAAGTATTGCTGTATCGTTTTACCCCTTTATAAAAGTTTTGGTCAGTACTGTTTTATGGGTAGAGATTTTTAGGAAGTAAACACCATTCGAAAGAGAGGAAATGTCAATTTTTTCTTCGCAGGATCCTTTGAATAATTTCATTTTTCCCGACAAAGCAACTGAGCCTTTTGAATCAATAATTTGAAATGAAACTTCTTTTTCGCCCGACTTAAAATTAATATTAAGCTGCTGACTGGCAGGATTCGGATATATTCTGAAATCATTTGCAGGTATTGTAGAATCATTTGCTGCTAAGCTGCCGCTTGTACATACCGGAATCCTGTTTATTCCGTCAATGTCCCAAGATGTCTGCACAGGAATGCACAACCAGTTCAAAACGGTTGGCAAGTGATCCGTTTCTCTCGTAGTAGATAAATAGTTTAGAATTTTGAAATTATTCACGGTATTCAAATCACGGGTTGGATTTCCGGTAATTGTTACATTATTGGAGTTCGGACTTGAATCTGCTAAACTATTTCCTGAAGCTTCATAACACTTCCAATTGGCGAGTAATTGAGAATAAAACGGATGTGAAGATGTAATATCCTGATGAGCCCAATCGACAATAACATGATTAGGGAGAGCTGATTTCCAAACCCGGATATCTTTATAGGAAGCAGCCAGATTGAGGCTATAAGCATTGGTTCCATCCTGATTGATTGTAAAAGGAAGCCCGGAATCTATGTTTCCTATTGTATTCATCTTCGCAAAAGATACAGGAACGCCATCTTCATACATGGTAACGAGCCCGTCTCTGTCAAAAGTTACGGCAATATGTTTCCATTTATTCGTTTCTGCTTTTCCTCCTACCAGATCAATCCTGTTAGTGCCGTCTCCGATATTCATTTTAAAAGTTTGCCCTGAATACCCGGAAATGACAAATCCTTTATTTTTACCATTGGCCCAATTTTTATTACTGATCATTACCGGATCACTGGAATAAGACGCATTGGGTTTTACCCAAAATTCAATCGTAAAATCCTGGTTTGCTCCAAAATTGAATGCATTTTGATTGGTAGGTTTCGCATAGGTCCCGGCCGGGAAATTCAACTGATTGAAGGTTTTATTCGACTCCAAAATTGTTTTACTGATCTGTTGAGGAGTAAAAGACGGATTGGAGTACACCGTAAAAATATTTCTTTCCGAAAGGTTTCCTCCACCATGTCCATTGTCCACAGCTCCATGGTCTGTTGTGAGTACAACCAGCCAGTCTTCATTATTATAAGAAGGCCTGTTTTTCATGGCTGTAACAATTTCTCCGATATAAGTGTCTGTTGTCTGTATTGCAGAAGTATATTGGGAAACCGTAGAAGAAAATCCGTACGAGTGCCCTGCATGATCCACATCATCAAAATCAATAAATAAAATATCAGGATTATCATTTTGTAAAGCACTTACAGCTGCATTTTTAACGGCCAAATCTGTGGAAAGATTGGTTTGAACATCTGCATTCTGAACAATTTTATCATTAATGGGTGCCCAATGAGCAAGAGAAATTGTCCTTAAATTAGAATTATATGTTTCTGCGCGGGTTAGGAAATCCGGATAATTAGCATAATTAGGATTTGTGAAACTATTGTCCTGTACATTATGTTTCGTGTGCCATACTCCTGTCAACATAGTGCTCCAGCCGTTTCCGCTCCAGGTTGTTGCTGCGCAAAGCCCATCTAAAGAATAAATAGATTCATTGATCAGCGTGTGAATGTTGGGCGTGTTGGCAGCCATCATTACATCCGCCCTGCAACCATCAATACCAATAAAAAGCACTTTTTTGGTTTGAGCTCCAAAAAGACAGCTTATTAAGACTGCCATGGAAAATAGTTTTGTTTTCATAAAATAGATTGCTTTAAAAATAAAAGTTTACAAATAGTAATTTTAATTTAATTATTGTAAAATTAATTTACTATTTGTAAACAATTATCAACGGAAAGTTAATTAATGAATAACTTAATAATAATAGACTGAGGCTGATAAAGAAAGTTTATCATGAAAGACGTGTTAAAGAATTTTTTCAGCCTCAGAAATAGTATGGAAGATGTAATCCGGGTTGGAGTTTTCCAGCTCAGTTTTACTTTGTGCTCCGGAAAGAACAGCAATCGTTAAACCACAACCGGCATTTTTTCCTTCTTCAATATCAATGACGGAATCCCCGGCTTTCAGAACTTTTTCAGGTTCGGTGATATTGAATTTTTTCATTGCCAGATGAATCATTTCAGGGCTTGGACGGCTTTCTGAAACATCGTCTGCCGTAATCAGGGCATCAAAATGAACATTTTCCTTCCAGTGTAATTTATTTAAAAGCTGCAGGGCTATCTCGGAAGTATAGCCTGTATTTAGAACCACTTTTTTGTTTTTTGACCTCATAGAGATAAGAAAATCTTCCACTCCGTTAATAGGTTTTACATCAAGGGTCTGATAGGCTTCTTTCAGATGGTCTGAAAAATTCTCAAAAATAGGCAATGCTTCATCCTCATTCCCTCCGATTTCTTTTAATAAGCTTGTAATGGCTTCCAGTTTTTCCATTCCTGCGCAGGTAGATAAAACTTTTTCCAGTGAGACATTATAGCCGTAATCGTTCACGGCATTCATCACGGTTTTATAGACTACGTTATCTTCATCAACGGTTGTTCCGGCCATATCCAGAACTAATAATTCTATGTTCTTCATTGAAATTATGCGTAAATTTTTTCTATGTTAAATTTGGAGAAGCCCCCGCTTCCCGTCATCCCTTTTCCTCCGATACCCGTTACAATATGAATATTTGCGGAAGGGCTGTGTTCAAAAATATCTTTGGTTTTACATTGGGAATAAACCCCAAACCATCTTCTTTGGATTTCGTAGGTAGGAAGATCAATGATTTTTTTTGCTTCATTGATCATGAATTCATCAATTTCCATATTTAGATCGTATCCCAGGTCATCGGCATTTTTGGCATCGGCGTATTCATGAGAATCCCCCAGGATTACAGAGCCATCCAGAGCCTGCTTAAACAGAATATGAATTCCAAATTTCTTCCAGAAAGAGTTTTTATCTTCAGAGGCTTTTATTGCATTGAAAGAAGGGCATTCACTGAAAGACTCATATCTTCTTATAGAAAGCCCGGTTAAAATGTTTCCCGGAAGAGAATAAATTCCCTGCGGTTTGGTCTGAAGCATCTGAAGTTTGCTTACTTCCAAATCGCTTTCATTGAATACATTAGGATATAAGGTTTTAAACTCATGTCCGCCGCAGATGATCAGCTTTGAAGCATGAAACTCTGTTCCTTCCGAAGTAAGGGCAATACATTTTTTATCATCCTCATGGGTTTCAACTACCGTGGTATTATAGAAAATCTGCAATCCGAATTTTTCCTGTAAAAGGCAATGAAGCTTGATGATCATCTCAGCAGAGTCCACGGATAATTCCTGCGGAAAAAATAATCCGCCTTTGCAATAGGTGGAGCGCAACCCGTCAAATTTTTTGATACAGTCGCTTTTTGATAAAAGAACAGACTCGTAGTTATTATTCTTATTGATTTCAAAAAGCTCTTCGATAAGCTGAAGCTCTTCATCATTCGAAGCAATGTAGACGGAGCCGTTTTTGCGTATCGTTAAATCTGCCTGATCATGAAGTTCATTATATATTGCAAGGCTTTCTCTTCCGAAATTTTGCCATTTGAGGTCCATTCCGGACGGAACTACCTGTCCGAAATTCCTCACCGTTGCCCCCTGAGGAATGGAATTTCTCTCCAGAATAGCCACTTTAAGATTTTTCTTTAAAGCATGATAAGCATGGAATGTTCCTAAAATACCACCTCCTACAACGATTAAGTCAAATTTTGTTGTCATTTATTATATTTTATAAAATATTCGAAGTATCGAAATTGATGAATGTGTTAGAATTTGGTTTTGATTTCGGCTTTGCCTTTTTTCTGAAAGCGATAACAGCGATGACAGAGGCTGCTAAAACAATAGCTGCGATAATATAATTCAGCGTAATATAAAAATGAAGCCATGAGATTTTTGCTGAACCAAAATTTTTATACAGTAAGATCAAAACGCTTCCCAAATAACCAAAAGAATCGACTACGTAAATTAGAAAGCCTACATTTCCTTTAATATGGAAAGCGGCAATCATACGGTCAAAATAAATTCCGTTGAAAGGGATGTAGCAGATATACATTCCGAAACCGGAAAGAACCATCCATATAAAAGGGGATATGGTTCCTGTCTGGAATAAATAGGTTGAGAGACCAACTGCCAGAATTCCTGCAAAAAGGATGTAATGATAGTATTGAAAGGCTTTTTTATTGTTCTTTACCTTCACCATTATGCTTAAGATCAATAAAACCATTACTGCAATGGGAATTTCCGTTAACGTGAAAATGGAACTGTCGAATCTAAAATGGAGACCGTCCCAGATTTCCCGACTGAAATTATCCCTGAAATCCCGTAAAACAGTCAGGCTTACATACAATACAATAATGCAGACGACAGGAATAAAGAACTGGCGGATCAGTTCTTTCCTTTCAGGCCTGTTCAGGGGCTGTCTTTTATTTTTAAGCATAATATCTTCTTCAGACGGATTTGGGGTTCTTTCCAGCAAAAAACCAAAGAAGATCAACGGAATAATGAAAACTAAACCTGTGAAAAAAGGCATCCAGAATTCTGAGATGGAGAATGTATCCATTAAAAATTTCCCGGCAGTTTTAGTAAACCCTGAAGAAACTACGAAGCTGGAACATAAGAAAAGCCCGATGATTTCTGTTGCTTTTCTTCCTTCCACATAGGAGAAAACAATTCCCCAGATCATCCCGAGCGGAATGCCGTTAATAAACATAAAGATAATATTGTAAGGAGCCGGAACAGCTGCAAATCCCAGTAAGGCAATCTCAGCAACAGCAATAAAAGTGAATAGATAAAAGATTCTTTTCTCCGGCTTTAGTTCTGAAATAAATTGTATCCCGATGAATTTTGAAATGAAATATCCTATAGCCTGAGCGATAATGATCAATATCTTGTAATCTATTCCGAAGTAGGATAACCCTTCAAAAGATGCTACCGTAAAAGGTTTTCTGAATCCGTACATACAGAAGTAGACACCGAAAGCAGCGAATGCTACCTTCAGTGTTACCCATGATTTGTTGATGGTTTGAGCCATTGTATTCGTTTAGAAGTTTAGTTTTACTCCCAGATTGCATCTGATCCCGTAGTATTCAACCTGCTCCGGGCGGGTTTCATTTTTACCAAAGTGATAGATCAATGGTTTGTTCAAAATATTATTTACATCAGCATACAGCAGGAGGTGTTTTGTAAATTGATAAGAACCTCCGAAATCCAGGCTGCTGTATTTTCCGTAATAAGAATCGTTGATATCTTCTTCGGCATACTCTACGGCATATTTTCCTTTATAATTATAGGCCAGCCTTGCATTGAATCCTTTTTTCTCAAAGAAAAGCTGAATATTGTATAAGTCTTTTGCCTGATAGGGCAGGGCAACTTTTCTTCCGCTCGGCTTTTCCATTTCTGAAGTCATGAACGTTGCATTCACCTGTGTTCCGAAATATTGCAGGAAGCCCGGTAAAAAATCGAACCTTTTCGTTATTCCTAATTCCAAGCCACCCAGCCAGGCTGATTTTCCGTTATTGGGAGCGGTAAACTGTACACCGCTGATTCCATTATAATTCCCTATGAAAGAATCCTGAAAAATAGGGTCTGTAATGGATTTATAGAAAACACCTCCGCTTATGATCCCTACATTGGAGAAATAGTATTCCCCCATCAAATCAAAATTCAAAGAATAGGTAGGATTTAGGTTAGGATTTCCGCCTTTGAATTCATTATCTGCTTCAATATATGTTCCTCCCGGAGTCAGGTCTCCGAAATTGGGTCTTGAAAATGTTCTCGTTGCGGCAAAACGGAAGTTGGTTTTATCATTTAAGGCATACTTCACATGAAGCATCGGAAGCACGGCAAGGTATTTTTTCGTGTTTTCTACAGGGGTAAGAACATTATCAATAACATTATACCCTTTAACCTTTGTATTGGTATTGGATAATCTGATTCCACCCAAAATGGTCATTCTGTCATTTATTTTATATGTCCCCATCCCGTATGCATCGGCATGCTTTTCAAATACATCAAAGTTTCTTCCTAATGCTTTATTGTATTCCAGTGCTTCGGAATCTGCGGTATTTATTTTTAAACTGCCGTTGTTTTGAAACCAGAACTGATCCATACCGGTTGTTGATAAAACCGGCCCGAAAGTATTGCCAATATGGGCATTCATTTCACTTAAATATTTCGGTCCGTTCGGCTGAGTGGTGATATATTGTGAGAAATCAGATAAAAGAGGAACTGTTCCGTTGCTCCAGTTGTAAAAAATATCTGAAAATCTGGCGTTACGTTCTTTATCTCTGTACTTGAATCCATATTTTAAAGTCAGATTGTCGGAAACATATAATTCATGATTAACTGCTGCTACGATTTTATCTTTTTCTTCCACGAAGACTTTGTAAAATTCAAGATCTGTAAATTTCATTTGGGAAGCATCCATTTTAAAATCAGGGTTGCTGTAAAAACCAAATAATACATCCGGGTCTTTGTAGTCAAGCTTTCCTCCATCAGCTTTCCAGTAAGCTCTGGGCCCAATTCCATGATTGGTAATATATTCGGGGTTGATCCCAACACCTGATTGGGTGTATTTGATCACATAATAAGAATTGTTTTGTTTATCAGGAATATTACCATATTTGAACTGATTGTCATAATAGGATAGGTCCCAGTCAATTTTTCCTTTATTTAAATTATGAAGCCCGCCTAATGAAAAAGAGGTTAATTCAGTAATTAATAAGTTGTGGATATTTTGCAGCTCAACCCGTGCCGTATTGTTTGCTGCACTGAATTTATCAAACCTCACTCTGTGCTTGTAATGCGTTTCATCATCGGCAAGAGTCCCGTACATTCCTTTCAGGTAGAATGTGTTTTTCGGAGACAGAACATATTCAAAAGCAGCATTAATCCCTGTGGTTTTTCTGACACCGTTATAATCCCGGAGCTCAAGCCTGAAAACTCCTTCGTCGCCACTTCTCCTTGCTTCAAAATTATCTGTTGACCAGTTTCTGATGAAATGGGCAAAATTGAATAAATACCCGAATTTTTTATCCTTTGTTCTTCCACCGTACAGAAGCCCGATATTATAAACTCCTTTATCCGATTTACCATTGTATCCGCTTCCCAAAGTTGCTTTAAATTCTGTTTTCATCGGCGGTGTTTTGGTAATAAAGTTCACTCCACCACCTATTCCGTCTGCTTCCATATCAGGAGTGAAAGATTTATTTACATGGACATAAGAAATCAGTTCTGTCGGGAAAAAATCGAATGCAGTTGCACGGGATGTTGTTTCCTCTTCTGCTGTAGGAAGCCTGTTTCCGTTAATAGTGGTTGAAGCCCAAAATGGAGGGAGCCCTCTCAGGGAAACAAATCTCCCCTCACCCTGATCCCTTTCAATAGAGACTCCCTGAACACGCTGTACGGTTTCTGCCGCATTTCTGTCCGGTAATTTTCCTATTCCGTCTGAAGCGATTACATTGGTGATATTAACTGCATTTTTTTGAAGATTTAAAGCTCTTGCTTCTGTATTTTTTAGCGTACCGGAGACAACAACTTCATCAATTTTGTTCTGTTTCTGGGATAGTTTTAATGTTCCCAAATCCAATGTCTGCCCGGATTGCACATTGATGTGAATATCTTCTGTTTCATATCCTATATAACTTATTTGTAAATCATATGGACCTTCCTGTATATCATTGATGGTAAATTTTCCATCCACATCTGTAACGATGTTTCTGGATAAACCTTTTATTTTAATGGAGGCCCCGGGAAGGGGCTGGCTGTCATCAAGAACAGTTCCTATAATTAATTGTTTTTGAGCTGAGACCAAAATAATGAAACAGATAAAAACAAGGGTAAGTAATTTCTCTAAATTTGTTTTCATTTTTACATATATTAAAATTTTTATGCAAAACAAGCTAATAATTTTAATATATATAAATATTTTGTATTAAGTATTGTTTAACAATTCAAATAGAATTGTTAAGGATATTTTACCTTGAAAAATATATTTACAATTGATTTTGTCCGGGTGACCCCCAAATAATTCCTTTGTTTATAAGGGTTTCTTCTAAATTCTCTATCCCTGAAAAATTTCGTGATGAGTAACCTTTTTCAAGTTAACAGAATATTAATTGGGCAATATCCGTACAATGTAAAATTGAATATTTGTAAACTTTTTTGAAAAAGAGTAGTTAAATTTTATCCGTATAAAAATAAAGAACAAGCATTACACAGCTTTCATCGCTAATGCTTATAGGAACGTGTGGAAATTTCCCGTTGAAATACAGGGAATCTCCTTCTTTTAGAGTAATTTCTTCATTATCAATAAGATATTTTACTTCTCCTTTCAGGATGTATTTAAATTCCCAAGCGTCTGTGATCACTTTTTCTCTTTTGGATTTGGGCTCAAGCGTCAATAAAACAGCTTCAAACCCCAATGAGTGAAGGCTTTTGCTAAAAATATGCATATATTTGAAGCCTTCCGCTTCCACTTCTTTTTCTATAAGCTGCTGGCTGTCTTTAGGTAAATAAATGAATTTTGCATTTGATTTTTTCTCCACCCCCTCAAAGAAATAGCTCGCATCAATTTCCAGAGATTGGATAAGGTCTAATAAAACAGGAAGGGAGGGAATTGTTCTTCCGTTTTCGATCCGGGAAACAAGTCCATTGCTTACATTAGCTCTGAAAGCCAGTTCGTTAATGGTTAAATTGTTTTTTTTTCTGATATCTTTTAGCCTTTTCCCGATGCCTATTAAAAAATCATTCATACTGCTGAATATTTAGCCGAATTTATTTTCATCATTTTAATTACAGGCAAATGTAGGATTATTCTGAATAGTTTTACAAAGATTAAAATCAATTATTTGTAAATTGACAGGATACTGCAAAGAAAACTTTAATATATCCGTATTAGTTTTGTATAAAATCCAGATGTGTATTCAATCCTCCGATTGTATTACACAATCAGAGGATTGTACTTTTTATAAAAGAATATTTATATTTTTGTATACGTATAATAAAATTGAATTCCTTTTTTTATTGTTTTTATTCCCGTTTCCTTTGATTATTTTTGTAAGTTCATTTTACTTGTATGCCAGATATTATTCAGCTTTTACCGGATCACGTAGCCAACCAGATTGCAGCAGGAGAAGTGGTGCAAAGACCTGCTTCCATTGTAAAAGAACTGTTGGAAAATGCTATAGATGCTGACGCTTCCAAAATCGAACTGATTGTAAGAGATGCCGGGAAAAACCTGATCCAGGTGGTGGACGACGGAAAAGGAATGTCTGAGACCGATGCCAGGATGGCATTCGAAAGACATGCAACGTCCAAAATCAGAGGAACGGATGATATCTTCAGGATTTCAACAAAAGGATTCAGAGGAGAAGCTTTGGCTTCTATCGCTGCCGTTTCCCAGGTTGAATTAAAAACCAAACAGAAAGACACGGCAGTAGGAACTAATATTTATATTGAAGGTGGTGTTTTTCAGTTTCAGGATCCCGTACAAACAGCAGACGGATCTAATTTTCTGGTAAAAAATCTGTTCTATAATGTTCCTGCAAGAAGAAAATTCCTTAAGAATAATAATATTGAATTCAGACACGTTATCGATGAATTCCAAAGAGTTGCATTGGCTCATGAAAACATAGAGTTTTCCTTATTCCATGATGATGAGCCGGTTTTCCGATTGAGAAAAGGAAGCCAGATGCAGCGTATTGTGGATATTTTCGGCAGAAAACTTCAACCACAGCTGATTCCTATCAAAGAAGATATCATGTGGTGTAAGCTTCACGGTTTTGTAGCGAAGCCGGAAGGTGCTAAGAAAACGAGAGGGGAACAATTCCTTTTCGTCAACGGAAGGTTTTTCAAAAGTCCGTATTTCAATAAAGCGGTTCAGGAAGCCTTTGAAGGATTGCTTTTGCCGGGTTATCTGCCGACTTTCTTCCTGTTCTTGGAGCTTGACCCTGAGAAAATAGACGTGAACATCCACCCGCAGAAAACGGAAGTGAAATTTGAAGATGAACACCTTATTTTCGCTTTGATCCGTTCCACGATCAAAAGATCATTAGGAATCTACAATGTGGCACCCAGTCTGGATTTTGAAAAAGATCCGCAGCTGGACGAAATGATGCATACTCCGTTTCCAAGCAAAAGCAACAGTATAAGCATCAAAATGCCTGAAATAGTTGTAGATAAAGATTATAATCCCTTTTTGGAAGAAAAGGAAGTAAAGCAGGTGGAAATTCAGAACCTTGCCGAAATGTATCATCAGAATATTACTGCGGAACCGTCTAAAATCAATCTTTTTGAAGATGAGGATTTTGATGAAGACCTGATGAGGCTTCCCAATGGATATTGGCTTTTCAATAAAGGCGATCGAACATTAATGCTGGATTTAGGCAGAATGCACCGTCTCGTTGTCTCTGAAAGTACAACATCGGTAAAAAAAGGACCTGTAAACAGTCATTCCCTTCTTTTCTCCTTGGAGTATCATATGAATGAGATTGAGAAGAACAAATATAAATCCATCAAAAAATATTTGCCGGAATTAGGGTTTGACATGAAAATTGCTCATGAAAATGTGCTGAGAATTGATACCGTTCCTGAAGGGTTGAAAGAAACGCAGGTGATGAAGTTCCTGGAAGATCTGTTTGAGATCCTGGAATATAAGACGGAAGAGGAATTTATGCAGTATTATCAAAACCAGTGGAACAAGATGCAGTCGAAATCCAGGTTTGATTTTATTTATAAAAAAGATGCGGAACAGCTGATCAAAGACTTCACGGCATTAGGTTTCCCCGAATTTTTACCGAACGGGAAAAGGTGCTTTTATGAAGTTCCGTTTAATGACTTTAAAAACAAATTTTAGAAAGAATGTTTAACAATATACCACCCATTACAAGAAATATTATCATTATTAATGTGATAGTTTTCATTATTTCTTCTTTTGTGTTTCCTAAATTGTATGTTTCCCTTTCAGGGTATTATCCGTTTTCCCCCAATTTTAAATCCTGGCAGATTATTACACATATGTTCATGCATGGTGGGTTTATGCATATATTGTTTAATATGTTGACATTGTGGAGTTTTGGACCGATATTAGAACAGTCGTTAGGAGAAAAGAAATATTTAATTCTTTATTTTGTAAGTGGGTTAGGAGCATTTTTTCTTTTCAATCTCTGGAATTTTATTGAGGTTCAACAAATTATTTCTGGGCTGCAGAGCTTAGGCTTAAATGCCTCTGAGATATATCCTAAAGCAGAAGTTGGTTATACCGGAAACATGAGTACAAGTGCAACCACCCCAGAAGGTCAGGAATTATTTCAAAAATATTATGAAGCACTTAGAACTCCAATGGTTGGAGCTTCCGGTGCCATTTTCGGTGTTGTAACGGCTTTTGCAACCCTTTATCCCGAGGCTAAAATCGGAATTATGTTTATTCCGGTTCCTATGAAAGTAAAATATGTAATGCCGATTGTAATTGTTGTTTCCATATTTTTAGGAATTTCGGGAAGCGGGGGCGGAATTGCTCATTTGGCTCACGTCGGAGGAGCTTTGGTAGGTTGGTTATTGGCGAGAAACTGGAAGAAACATTTATACAGATTCCGTTAAAAAATTTCCTGTGAAAATCGTTCGTCTCATACTTTTTATAGTGCATATCGGGATTGCATTTCTGTTATTGGGAATGTTATTGAATGCTTACGTCCCGCCGAAATTATTTTCGTGGTTCAACTTGCTTTCATTAGGGTTTCCGGTTTTGATCACCCTGTATGTTTTGTTAACCCTTTTCTGGATTTTCTGCTGGAAGAAAAGAGCTATCCTGTTTGCTGTATTGGGATTAGCTTTCATCAAACCTATAACAAGATGGGTCAATTATAGTTCTGGTGATCAGAAAGATTTTGATCTGAAAATAGTTTCTTTCAATGTAAAAAACGGAGTATTAGGCGTAAAAAACATTGATAATTATGTTAATGGTTTAGATGCAGACATTATCCTGTTACAGGAACACGGAGGAAAAGATTACAATTTCAATGGGGTTAAAGAGGCAAGCATAGACGCAATAACTGCTACTTTCTCAAAATACAAGGTCATTAACCACAAAGAGCTTATTAAAAGCGATTTTGAAACCAATAATGCCTATGCTAATCAAACTGATTTGGAGATAAGAGGCAAAACCTATCGTATAATCAATGTCTACCTGCAGCCGTTCAAATTTGAAAAAAGCATGGTGAAGCTTAATGGGAATAATGAGCAAAATGAACAAAAACTGAAAGGGGTCATCAGAAGGCTTATTCCTACCTTTAAAAAACATCAGGAGCAGGTAGAGATCATCCGCGAAGCGATTGAGAATTCTCCCTATCCGGTTATTGTTGCGGGAGATCTGAACTCTGTTCCCAATTCTTACGAATATTATCATTTGACAAAAGGGCTAAAAGATGCGTTTGTAACCGCTGGAAAAGGCAGCGCCACCAGTTTTCATGATTATAAATTTCCTTTGCGAATTGATTATGTTTTTTCTTCAGAATTTATCAAGCCTGTAAATTACCGGGTAGACCGATCCGTCAGGTTATCAGATCATTATCCGGTTGTTGCGACTTTTCAGTTAGAAAAATAATATTCATAAAATTAGTTAAAGCCTATGGCGTTGGTAGGCTTTTTGCTGAAGGTCATGCATCAAGACCGTTTTCATGAAGCCGAACCAGATATTATTATTTTTTCATATCTCTGTTATTGTATTATTACTTTGTACCTTGGGAAATGCATGGATTCCCCCTAATCTGGTAGGGAATTTAAATCTTCTTTCTCTTGGGTTTCCCTATCTTATGGTCTTGCACCTCATATTTACCCTGATCTGGATTTTTAAAATGAAAAAAATTGCCTTTCTTTTTGCGGCGAGTATGTTATTGTTCTATAATCCTGTAAGAAGGTGGGTGAATTTCTCACCGAAATCGGAAAATCTTAAATCAATAAGAGATATTAAAGTGCTCACTTTCAATGTGAAATACGGCAGCTTCGGTTGGGATAAAGTGAAAAAATATATTCAGGACCAGGATGCGGATATTATCCTGGTTCAGGAAAAAGATACCAACAGGGATTTAAAACAGGATATGGTAAAATATCCTACGGTAATTCTGAAAACGAAACACCGTATCGTAAGGCAGGCCGAATTAATAGAGGATAAATCCAGAGGAAACTCTTTTTATGCGGATGTGGATATCCGAGGGAAGATTGTAAGGGTGGTTAATGTGTACTTGGAACCATTCAGGCTGCATAAGTCAATGTTTGAACTTAAAGGGCTAAATAAAGGAGGGGATAAGATCAATACCCTTTTATCCCACATGATTCCTACCTTCAAAGCACACGAAGAACAGATAAAGAAAATCAGAAAAGCCATTGACCTTTCCCCGTATCCCGTAATTTTAGCCGGGGACTTCAATTCCGTTCCCAATTCCTATGAGTACTATAATTTGGGGAAAGATCTTCAGGATGCATTTTTAACCGCAGGAAACGGCAGTTCAAGCAGCTTTCACGATTATAAAGTTCCGTTAAGGATCGATTATATCTTCACCTCCAAATCCATTATCCCTTTAAGCTATAAAGTGGACAACTCGGTAAAATTATCAGATCATTATCCGGTAATTGCGGAATTTCTGCTAAATTAGTTCCCATGAAAAATGTATTGTTTATAAGTCTTGTTTTTGGGATTTTATTTACAGCCTGTTCAAAAAAGGAAATGGTGAATACGGATGCCGTTCAGGAGTTGAAGGCGGATTATGATACCACGGCTATTGATTCTTTTTCTTCAGGAGCCACTTCTATAGATATTGTGGAGCAAATCAGAATGTCGTCCCAAAAATATCAGGACTCCGTGAAGGAAGCCATCCGTCTTCAGGAAGAGGAAAAAAAGCTGAAAGCTGAGCTTGAAAAAGAAAATAAGAAGAAGCAGGACGAAGAAAAGAAAAAAACTGAAGAAGAGAAGAAACAGCAGAAAGCTGCAGAAACGCCATCCTCAAACGATACCAAAACCGAATAAAATTTTTTTAACCTAAAATAGAAAATATGAAAAAACACATTGTAACCGCACTTATGCTTTCAGCATTAGCTGTATCCTGTACCAAGACAACCAAAACAGAAACGGTAGAAAATCCTGACGGGTCTGTTACCACAACCACAACCACTACAACGAATGCCGACATCGTAGATACCTCAAAAATCAATCAGGCTAAAGAAAATGTAAAAACAAAAGTGGATGAAACGGGAAATAAAATTGATAATGCAGCCCAAAAAACCAAAGAAGATCTGAATCAGGCCGGAAAAGACATCAAAGCCGGAGCCAAAGAAGTAGGAGAAGATATTAAAGATGCAGCCGCAAAAGGGGCAGAAAAAGTGGAAGAAGGCGCAAAAAAATTAAAAGAGGATTTAAATAAATAAAAAAGAACCGCAGGTCTACTGCGGTTTTTTATTTATTCAGTTCCAGTAAAGGATCTATATATTCTCTGTCGTTACTTAATCTCGGAACTTTATTCTGTCCACCGAGCTTTCCTTTAGATTCCAGCCAGTTATAAAACAGATTGGGCTTGGCCATGTGGACGATAGGCCTTTTCAATGTCATATTGTTATATCTCTTAGCTTCATAGTCTGAATTAACTGTTTTCAGATGCTGGTCGAAAATATCAATGAAACGCTCCAGATCATCCGGATTTCTGCTGAATTCAAAGATCCATTCATGAGCCCCACCTTCATTTTCTTTCATGAACACAGGCGCTCCCGTAAAGTCCGTTACAGAAGCTCCGGTAGCCTCACAGGCTTTTGAAAGTGCGGATTCCACATTGGTGATCATCAGTTCTTCTCCAAATGCGTTGATATAATGTTTTGTTCTTCCCGTTATTTTTATCCTGAAAGGGTTAGTAGATGTAAATATAACCGTATCTCCAATCAGGTACCTCCATAACCCGCCATTCGTCGTAATGACCATGGCATAATTTTTTCCTACTTCAACATCTTCAATGTTCACCACTTTAGGATGGGCAAAATGGAACTGGTCCATCGGAATGAATTCGTAGAAAATACCGTAATCGAGCATCAGAAGCATTTCATCACTGTCTGACCTGTCCTGAATGCCGAAAAAGCCTTCGGAAGCATTATAGATCTCATAATAATTGATATTCTTTCCAATGATCTGCCTGTATTGTTCCCTGTAAGGCTTAAAACTGATTCCGCCATGGAAAAAAACCTCAAGATTAGGCCACAGTTCAGAAATGTTTTTAATATCGGTTTCCCTTACAATTCTTTGCAGAAGAACCATCATCCAGCTTGGAACTCCCAAAATACTTCCTACATCCTCATTTTTAACTTCTGAAACGATTGCCTGTAATTTGCTTTCCCATTCAGACATCAGGGAAACTTTTTTACTGGGAGTAGTGGTAATTTCTACCCAAAAAGGGAGATTATCGATCAAAATAGCGGACAAATCCCCAAACTTTGTGTTGAAATCGGCATATAATTCCGAGCTGCCTCCCAGACGAAGATTTTTATTAGTGAAAAGCTGGTTTTCGGGATGATTGTTGGCATAGATGGAAACCATGTCCTTTCCCGCCTTCATATGGCAATATTCAAGGCTTTCTGCCGAAATGGGGATGAATTTACTTTTTGCGTTGGTGGTTCCGGAAGACTTGGCAAAATGCTTGATATAACCGGGCCAGCTTATATCTTTCTGCCCCTGTCTTGCTTTTTCTATATAAGGTTCGAAATCCTCATAGGTAACGATAGGAACTTTGTTTTTAAAGTCCTGGTAGCTGGAAATGGAGCTGAAACCATATTTCTTACCATATTCGGTATCTTCAGCATGAAAGAGTTGGGAGAATAAGATGCCTTTCTGCGTTTCTACAGGATGATTCATGAAATTCTCTATCTGATCTATCCTTTGGCGGATAAACCAATTGACCACAGTATTGAAAAGTGCTTTCGTTGCCATTTTCAAATATAATGATATTTGACTTTTTAGAGAAAATTTTACAATCGATTAAATAAAAAAACCGCTACAATTTGTAACGGTTTATAGTTGAATGCTATTATTTTTAGCAATATTCGTCATAAGCAGCCTGAAGGTTGGCAGCAATTGCTCCTGCGGGATTTCCTTCAATATGATGTCTTTCCAGCATGTGAACCAACTCTCCGTCTTTGAAAAGAGCTACACAAGGTGAGCTTGGAGGGAATGGAGCCAAATGCTTTCTGGCTTCTGCCACCGCTTCTGTATCATATCCTGCAAAAACAGTGGTTAAATGATCAGGTTTTTTATCTCCTGTCAAAGAATATACAACTCCCGGTCTTGCAGCTCCTGCAGCACATCCGCATACAGAGTTGATTACAAGTAGAGTAGTTCCTGTTTGTTTTAATGCTTCTTCTACCTGTGCAGGTGTAGTTAAATCTTCGAAGCCTTTATCTGTAAGTTCAGCCTTCATCGGCATTACTAAATCTGTTGGATACATTTTTTGCTTTTTTTAATCTTGACAAAGTTAATCAATTATTTACTTTTCTTCAATTTATAAAAACTATCAGGTTTATTTTAGAAATAGAATAAAAAAGAGACTTGAATATCAATATTATAGACATAATTAAAAAAAATTAACATAAAGTTATGAATAATTGAAAAAAAGTGTTAAATTTGAAATGATTCTAAAAACAAATAACCACGGAAAAAACTATTCGAGTTTCCCTCAATTTTAAAAGAGAATCCATTTTTGAAATCTCTGTACACAAAAATGAAGCCCGGAACTATTAGTTTCGGGCTTCTTTAATCAAATCGATATGCAAAGGTTGAATATCCTTGGTTGTGGTTCGAGATACGAGTTGGCGGGATATGGGTTGACATAGTAAACCCGAATCACGGAACTCGCAACTCAATTATGATAGCAGCTTTTTAGCCATTTCGGAAATGCTTTTTCCGTCCGACTTTCCTGCTAATGTTTTGGAAGCAACTCCCATTACTTTTCCCAGATCTTTCAGAGAATCCGATGCGGTCTCTCCGATGATTTTTCTGATTTCAAGCTCCAGTTCCTGCGGAGTAAGCTGTTTGGGTAGGAACTGCTCTATCACTTTCATCTGAGCCTCTTCCACATCTGCAAGATCCTGTCTTCCCTGTGCGGTAAACTGCTCGTAAGAATCCTTACGCTGTTTGATCATCCTCTGTAAAATAGCAATTTCCTGTTCAGCCGAAACTTCTGCTCCTTTTGCTTCAGTTTTCAGCAGTAAAATTTGAGATTTCACAGCACGAAGAGAATCTAAAGCAACTTTGTCTTTCTCTTTCATGGCTGTTTTTATAGCTTCGTTGATGATATTTTCTAAACTCATTTATTCAATTTGTATTTATGTAAAACGTATTAATGTAGTAACGATTAAATATGTAAAATAAGTACTAAGATCATTAATACATTTTACATGAATACATTAATACGATTAATTCTAGTCAACATCTTTATTTAAAAACCTGTTTTCTCTGATCTGCATAGAACCATTGTTTTCAGATAAGTATGTATTAATGCTTTGATCTGAAGCGTTGGTTCCGTCAATAGAGATATTTTTTCTTTTGAAAGCAGGAACAGATTCAAATTCATTCACGGTATCAAAGCTCTGGTAACGGGAATTAAATTCTTTTAATTTATTTCTTCTTTCCATTACCTTATCCTGGTCAACTGTTTTATTCACAAACGTGAATTCACTTTCAGTTGGTTTTGGAGCTTCAATTTCTGTTCTGTTTTCAAAAACAGACTTTTCTTCCACTTTAGGTTCTTCTTTTACCGGTTGTTGAAAGAAGGTCTCTGTTCTCTGAACCGGCTCTTCAACAACGGGAGCAGGAGTGGTAAACTCTGCCTTAGGCTGTCCGAAATCAGCTTTTGGCTCATTGATAGGCTCATTTACAAAAAAGCTGAATTCAACAGGTTTCTCTTCTTCATATGAGTTGGAGAAAGTATCCGTTTTAGGCTCTTCTTTTTTCTCTTCCGTCTCAAATGAGAATGATTGAATTTCAAGATCTGTAGAATCTTCTCCTTCTTCATCAAAAGAGAAAAGATTGAAGGCTTCCTGTTGAGGCTCCTCTTCGTTTCTCCAGCTTTGTACAGGATTGTCTAGCGTATCTTCCTCTCTATCAAAGAATTTGATTTCTGTGGTAACCTCTTCTTCCTCAACAATCATTTTTTTTTCCGTAGACGTCACCTTGAATTGTGGCGTTTCCTGCTCTTCGTCATCCAATCTAAAAAGATTTTTCCCTCCGAAATCATGAGTTGGCTCAGAAGTAACTTCTCTTTCTTCTCTTGTTTTGAAAGGGGAAGCTTTTGGAGTTTCCAAAGCATCATTCAAACCGATTCTGATTTTCTCAGTAGGGCCTGAAAATTTTTGGTTATCATTGGAGAAACCTGTAGCAATAACCAGTACGCTTACTGCATCTCCTAATTCATCATCAGCTCCAACCCCGAAAATGATATCAGCAGTGTTTCCTGCTTCTTTCTGGATATGATCCATGATGATACCGATCTCATCCATGGTAACTTCTTCCGCACCACTTCTGATCAGCAATAGTACATTTTTAGCACCGGTAATCTTATTGTCATTCAACAATGGGGAATCCAATGCTTTTTTAACTGCTTCTTCCGCTTTATTTTCACCTGAAGCCGTTCCTGTAGACATCAAAGCAGTGCCTGAATTCTGAAGTACAGATTTAGCATCTCTAAAGTCAATGTTTACGTCAAAATAACCGGTAATAACTTCTGCCATTCCTTTTGCGGCATTGGTTAATACTTCATCGGCCTTGGAGAATCCCTGCTTGAATCCAAGGTTTCCGAATTGCTGTCTTAGTTTATCATTATTGATAACGATTAATGAATCGACATTGTTTCTTAGTTTTTCAAGACCGTTTTCGGCCTGCTCCAATCTTCTTTTTCCTTCAAAGCTGAAAGGAACGGTAACAATTCCTACCGTAAGGATTCCCATATCTTTCGCTACTTTAGCGATAACAGGAGCGGCACCGGTTCCGGTTCCACCGCCCATTCCGGCCGTAATGAAAACCATTTTGGTGTTTTGTCCCATCGCTGCTTTGATCTCTTCGATGCTTTCAATCGCAGATTTTTCTCCTACTTCCGGATCAGCTCCTGCACCAAGACCTTCCGTAATAGAGGTTCCTAATTGAACTTTATTTGAAACGGGGTTATTGTCTAAGGTTTGAGCATCCGTATTACAGATAACGAAGTCAACCCCGTGAATTCCTTTTTCGTACATGTGCTTTAGGGCGTTGTTACCACCACCACCAACACCAATTACTTTTATGATGGATGAATTTCCTTTTGGCAAATCAAATGAAAAACCTTGTGTTCCTATATTTTCCATAATTATATTTTTTTATAATTAATAATTGATTTATGATAATTGATAAGGAAAAGATCGTGTATCGCTTATCATTCATCATTTATAATTTACTCTACTTCTTCAAAGAATTTTTTAACTTTTTCCATTAGCGACTGTCCGAATGTTAATCTTGCCGCTTTTTTACTTTCGTGCTGTTCGCTCACTATTTCCTGTTCCTGAACTGGGGCTTGTTGAGTCACTGAATTGGTTTCAACGGTTGCTACAGCTTCAGGCTGAGGTTTTTCCTGAACCGGCTCTTCAACTTCCACTGTCTGCTTTTTGTCTCTGATCTTTAAACTTTCCATCAGTAACCCGATAGAAGTTGCAAATTCAGGGCCTTTCAGATACTGGTTTTTATCGTTGGCAACATATTCGTTGGCAAAACCGATTCTGCTGTCGAAACCTGTGGTATAATTAGCAAGCTGACGAAGGTGCTTAAGGTTAGACCCACCACCAGTCAGAACAATTCCTGCGATCAGCTTTTTCTTTTGTTCGAAAGCACCGTAAGCTTTTAATTCTGTATTGACCATTTCCAGAATTTCTTCTACTCTTGCATTGATGATCTGTGCTAAAGTTTTAAGGGAAATTTCTTTATCCGGTCTTCCGTGAAGCCCCGGAATGGTAACAAATGTACTGTCTTTTTCCAGTTCAGGAACTGCGGAACCGAACTTTACTTTCAGTTGTTCTGCATGTTTTTCGATAATTGAACAGCCTTCTTTGATATCTTCGGTAATAATTCCTCCTCCGTAAGGGATTACACAGGTATGACGGATGATATTGTCTTTAAAAATAGCAATATCTGTAGTTCCGCCACCAATGTCTACGATAGCAACTCCGGCTTCTTTTTCTTCCTTTGTAAGAACAGCTTCAGAAGATGCTAGAGGTTCTAAGGTAAGAGCTTCCATTTCCAATCCGGCTTCTCTTACACATCTTGCGATGTTTCGAATGCTGCCCATTTGCCCAACAACTACGTGGAAGTTGGCCTCTAAACGTTTTCCATGCATCCCGATAGGCTCTTGGATTTCTCCTTCGGAGTCTACCTTATATTCCTGAGGAAGAACATGAATAATTTCTTCTCCGGGAAGCATTACCAGCTTTTTTACCTGGTCTTTTAATGCTTCGATGTCATCATCTGTAATAAATTTATCCGGGTTTTCACGCATAATATAATCGGAGTGTTGCAGTGAACGGATATGTTTTCCTGCAATACCTACCGTAACTTTACGGATAGGAACTCCAGCGCTTGACTGTGCTTCAGCCACAGCAGCTTTGATTGAATTAATGGTCTGCGAAATATTATTCACAATACCTTTGTGAACCCCAAGACTTTTGGCCTTCCCAACACCGAGAATTTCTATCTTCCCGTGTGCATTCCTCCTTCCGACAATCGCGACAATCTTTGTTGTCCCGATGTCCAGACCTACTGAATACTCTTGATTTTCCATTGTATAACGATTTGATTTTTTATTCTATTTTAATTTTTGCTTTCGGCTTTGCTGCCGGTTTTTTATCACTTGTTTTTTTTGTTTCTTTTGGCTTGGCAGCCGTTTTGGGTTTGGTACTTTCTTTTGGCTTTGATGATGATGAGCTGCTTGTTTTCTTAGGTGCAGCTGTTTTCTTTATTTCTGCCGTTTTGGGTTTGACTTCTGTTTTTTTAACCGTTGCCGGAACCGAAGCTGTTGCCGCTAATTCTTTATGCCCAGCCTTTAAAATACTGTCGTTTTCTTTAAAATATGGATTTAAAGTGGTGACAATCTGGTTCTGGTATTTCACAGAGACCATGCTGTATTTCTGAGGATCCTGGAACACAAGATATTTTTCTACAAATTCCTTAAAGCCTTTTACTTTAAATTCAATATGGTCTAAATCTCCGATCTCTACTTTGTAGTTTCCTTCACTCGTAAGAAGATTGTAATCATCTTTATCTTTTGAGATCCCGATGAAATATTTTTTGCTGAAATCGTCTTTATCGATCTTTTCAACCAATTCAGCCAGTTTTTCATACTCAGCAGGTTTCACATCACCGGTGACCAACATGCATGGATGCGAATAGGTTTTTGAAATCGGGAATTCCACGCCTTTTCCATCCACATAGAAGTCTTTTCCGTTTTTATTCAATCTGAAAACAGGAACTCTCTGCCTGATATCAAGATTGAGCTTTCCGTTTAAATTCAAATACACATTGGCACTGTCAACAGCAGGAAGAGCATTGATCTTCTTTTCCAGCACGGGAATATTAAGATCACCTACTTTTCCGGACGGATTTTCTTTTTTTACAATTTCCTTAATGTCCTTTTCATCAATGAAATACACCGGAGTTTTCTCATTCATTTTTACAGAAATCTTATTATCCGTAATCTTCTGGCCACTGAATCTCTTTAACGAGAAGCTCAGCAGAAATCCCAGGATGATTACTGTGATAGCAATTTTTAATATTCTGTATTTATTTTTCATTTTTTTCCTTGTTTTAGCGCAATGCTCGCAAAAGCTTTATTTAATTCTCTTTTTTTGTTCGCAAGGGCGTTTCACTCAGCTAAGGCTTGATTTTATAATTTGTTTACTACTCTTCTTATTCCATTTTTAAATAAAGTTGAATGAAAATTTAAAATCATTCCCAACTTCTTATCTGTTATTCTTAAGTAATTTAAAAGTTGGAAGAAATGATAATCATTAATTTCCTGCACAGCTTTTATTTCTATAATTACTTTATTCTCTATTAATAAATCTATCCTGAATGCTTTATCAATCTTTAAATCTTCATAGCTAATAGAAATGTCTTTTTGTCTTTCTACTTCTAATCCTTTTTTCTTTAATTCATAAAGCAAGCATTCTTCATATACATTTTCGTAAAGCCCTATCCCAAGCGTACGATGTACTTTAATTCCCACGTCAAATACGATGCTGGAAATTTCATTTTCACCCATCTTTTTGTGTTTGTGTTTTTTTGCTGAGTGAAACGCCTTTGCGATCGATCAATTTTTGTCTTTCGCGAGCGTGGCGTTAAACTTAGCTTATCTCCATCCATTTACAAATAGGATCATATAGGGTGTCTATATTTCCGGCTCCTACGGTAAGAAGAATGTCAAAATCTTTTTCTTTTATTTTTTCAAAAGCATCAGATAATGTTGATACTTCTTTTTTATCTAATGTCACTTTTTCCAGTAACCAGCTTGACGTAATTCCTTCAAAGTTTTCCTGAAGCTCTCTTGCCGGATAAATATCAAGCAATATCAGCTCATCTGCTTTGCTCAAGCTTTCCGCAAAACCGTCTGCAAAATCTCTGGTTCTGCTGAATAAATGCGGCTGGAATGCCACCAAAAGTTTCTTATCCGGGTAAAAAGTTCTGATGGAACCCATCACGGCATTGATTTCGGTAGGGTGATGTGCATAGTCATCAATATATATTTTACCGCTTTTATAAATATGCTTCGTATATCTTCTTTTAATTCCTTTGAAATTGGCAATTGCTTTTTTTAATGTTTCAAAGTCTACTCCTAAGTTGTGAAGAATGGCCAATGCAACTGTGGCATTTTCCACGTTGTGGATTCCCGGAATTTCCCAGACAAAATCTTTAATAGTTTCGGTTGGCGTATGAAAGTCAAAGTAGATCTTATCATAATCCATCCGAAGGTTGTCTGAATAATAATCGGCTTTTTCATTCACCGCATAAGTTCTGTGATCTCTGCCGATCTCAATTCCTTTTCGGATAAACAATTGTTTACTGTCCGGAACTAATGAGGCAAACTGTCTGAATCCTTCTTCAATATGGTTTTTATCTCCATAAATATCCAAATGGTCTGCATCGGTGGAAGTTACTACTGCCCAATCCGGGGAAAGGTTTAAGAAACTTCTGTCGTACTCATCTGCTTCCACTACAGAATAGGTTGAACCGTTATATAAAAAGTTCGATTTAAAGTTTTCGGAAATACCGCCTAAAAAACATGAAAACGGAAGATTGGCCTCTTTACACAAGTGAGAAACAAGGGTAGAAGTGGTTGTTTTACCATGTGTTCCTGCCACCGCAATACAATCTGTGTTTTCAGTAATTAAACCTAAAACTTTAGCCCGTTTTAAAACTTCAAATTGGTTTTCATTGAAGTAATCTAAAATTCCCAGCACTTTAATAGCCGGAGTATAGATTACCAATGTATTTTCTTTTTGAAGGGAAGTTATTCTTTCGTCTGTAAGATCTTCAAAAACAATATCAATACCCTCATTCATCAGTTCCTGAGTGAGTTTGGTGTGGGTCTTATCATAACCTAACACTTTTTTACCGGATGCATTGAAGTAGCGTGCCAAAGCACTCATTCCGATCCCTCCGATTCCAACGAAGTAAAATGTTTGATATGTTTCTAAAATTTTCATTTTCTACTATTGTAATATTTTCTGTTCTTTATCCAAATCCAGTGCATCGCCTACGTATAAGCCGAATTCGGAAAGGGAATCTTCTAATGATTCATAGGTGAATCCGTATTTTATCCAAAAAGTATATTGAAACATGGCTTTCTGTTTTTCCTCCACATATACTACGTTAAACATAGGCATCTTGTTATTAACCATTTCTATATACTCTCTGATTTTATCTTTACTTGCAGAGGTATTGACAAGAATATTGGAGGAGTAGTA
Source organism: Chryseobacterium barbadense (assembly GCF_042849955.1). NCBI lineage: Bacteria > Pseudomonadati > Bacteroidota > Flavobacteriia > Flavobacteriales > Weeksellaceae > Chryseobacterium > Chryseobacterium barbadense. The sequence continues at coordinate 45,805 of NZ_BAAFHL010000008.1, read as the reverse complement.
GATCACCTGGTTTTTAGCATCAACATCTAGAAATACATCAGCATTGTTTTTTGTTGTCACCTCAAGATATTCCGGGTTCTCTTCCACAATGGTATATCCTTTACCCTTAAGATAAGAAGTTACACCGGAAAGCTTAAAATCCGCGGGCTTCACAAGAGTTTGTGCAGTCCATAGATTGGCAAAAAAGCCAATCATAAGCAGGATTAAAAATTTTGTTTTCATATTCAATGCGTTATTAGTTTATATTTTGTCCAAAATTTCGTCTACAATCTCCTTTGCCGCATTGGGTTTGGCAAAATAGAGCAGATTTTTAGACATGTCTTTTCTTATGTTTTCATTTTCACAGATTTCTTCCAGAGTATCCCAGAATTTATTCTGTACTTCAGAGTCCTTTACCATTTTTGCCGCATGTTTTTCTACCAGATTCATGGCATTTTTAGTCTGATGATCTTCTGCTGCAAACGGGAAAGGAACCAGTACAACCGGTTTCTGTGCAACGGCCAACTCTGAAATAGCAATGGCTCCCGCTCTTGAAACTATGACATCTGCTGCAGAATAGGCAAGTTCCATTTCTTTAATGAATTCAAGAACCTGTATATTCCTGTTGTCGATCTCTTTTGTTTCTTCAATAATATCCTGATAATCCAGTTTTCCTGTTTGCCAGATCAACTGGTAATTTTTACCGATAATGTCATTTAAATGTGCTTTCCAGGCATTATTCAACGTTCTTGATCCTAGAGATCCTCCTACAGAAAGAATGGTAAGTCTGTCTTTATTAAGCCCCATTTTTTCTTTAGCATCTGTTGTTTCCGTCATTCCCGAAACAATATTTTCTCTAATCGGGTTTCCGAGAAACTTAATCTTTTCATTAGGAAAGCCTTCTACTTTTGGATAGGCGGTAAACACAGCTCTTGCCTTTTTACTCAGAATTTTATTGGTAACTCCTGCGTGGGCATTCTGTTCCTGAATAAAAATCGGAATACCAAGCTTGCTTGCTGAATACAATGCAGGGCCGCTTGCAAAACCTCCTGTTCCTATGGCAAGATCGGGAGCAAATTCTTTAATGATCTTTTTGGATCTGGATAAGCTTTTCAAAATCTTGAAAGGCAGTCCTAAGTTTGACAGAAGATTTCCTCTGTCGATTCCCGCAATGTCAATTCCTTCGATCTTATAGCCTGCCTGCGGAACTTTTTCCATTTCCATTTTTCCGTTGGCACCAATGAACAAAAATTCGGTATCAGGAAATCTTTTTCTGATTTCGTCTGCAATGGCGATGGCCGGGAAGATATGTCCTCCTGTTCCTCCGCCGGATAGTAATACTTTCAACTTTTTGCTCATCTGACGTTCTTGTGTTTAAGCGATATCATTTATTTCTGCAACACTTTGCTTTTTGCCCATTCCTTCTTCATCATATATCTGGATTCTTGAACTTATGTTCAGAATAATTCCTAACTGTATATACGTTACCAACATGGACGTTCCTCCATAACTTATTAATGGCAACGGCTGCCCGGTTACCGGGATCAGGTTTACGGCAACGGCAATGTTTACCGAAAGCTGTATAAAGATCATCACACCGAGACTGAGAACAAGCAGTGACCCGAAAAATGCGGGCATTTTACTGGCTATCATCACGATCCTGATCATCATGATCAGATATAAACTGATCAGAAATGCGGCTCCAATTAATCCATATTCTTCCACAATAATGGCAAAAATAAAGTCGGAGGCGGATTGTGGCAACATTTGCTTTAAAGCACTTTTTCCGGGGCCCATTCCTGTAATTCCACCATGAACGATGGCTGCTTTGGCTTGCATTACCTGGTAATTTTTGGCTTTTACACTTTCGTCATCAGTATCTGCTGTTTTTGCCTTGCTTGAGGTAAATGTTTCTATACGGCTCATCCATGTATGAACACGGTTTCCACCGATCAGGTTTGTATTTAAAGCAATAATCAAGAACAGAACGATCGCTATAAATGAGGCGGAAATAAATCCTGCAATATATTTCCAGTGAAGCTGCCCGATCACTAAAACCACTACGGAAACCATCAAAATCATTAGGGCCGTAGAACCGTTGTCTTTGGCCACCAATACAAAAACGAGCAGGATAGGACCGAAGATGTACATGATGTTCTCAATCGGAAGCCTTTCCCTGGTGATTTTCTTGGTTAAGTATCTACAGAGGTAAATAACCAGCATCAGGAATGCAAATGATGAAGGTTGGAAAGAAATCGGTGTTCCCGGGATCTTTAACCATCTGGATGCACTGGCACCGTCAATCGTCTGTCCCGTAAACATGGTGACTACCAGAAGTAATATCATCAAACCAAGCAGAATGCTGCTGAGCTTTCCGATATACTCATATTTCACGGTTCCTACCAGTCTCATAATTCCTAAACCAAGAAGCACAAAGAACATATGCTTGATAACGTGACCGGTTGTGGTCCCGTTATTGACAATATATTCCAGATTCGAACTTGCAGAATATACAGGGAAGATAGAGAAGATGGAGATCACAAGGATGACCATCCAAAGTACTTTATCGCCCTTTAGAAATTCAAATCTGCTTTCTGTGTTCTGTTCGTCCATATTTTGTTGTATTCATGTATTGATGTATAATGTATTTATGATAACAAGATCATTGATACGTTGATACACTTCTACTTTTTACATTTTATTTTAATACCTGTTCTTTAAACTGGTTGCCTCTGTCCTGATAATTTTTGAATAAATCAAAACTTGCACAACATGGAGATAATAAAACGGTGTCTCCGTTTTTGGCAATAGATTTTGATATTCTTACGGCTTCTTCCATACTGGAAGTGTCATAAATAAATTCTTTTTTATCTTTAAAAAAGTCTATAATCTTTTGGTTATCAATACCTAAACAAACAATAGCTTTTACTTTTCTTTTAACCAGGTTTTCAATTTCTGAGTAATCGTTTCCTTTGTCCTGCCCTCCTACGATCCATACGGTCGGGGTTTTCATGCTTTCTAAGGCATAATAGGTTGCGTTTACGTTGGTTGCTTTGCTGTCGTTGATGTATTTTACCCCATCAATTTCAGTTACAAATTCCAGTCTGTGTTCTACCGCCTGGAAAGTCATTAATGAGTTCCTTATGCTTTCATTGTTGATTTCCAATATTTTACCTGCAATAGATGCTGCTAAACTGTTGGCAACATTATGATTTCCTAATAATGATAACTCATCAATTTTCATTGAGAATTCATCTTTCAGTTTTACCACAATCTTATCATCATCAATAAATGCTCCCTCAGACACCATTTCTTTGGTTGAGAAAGGGATCATTTTGGCTTTTATTTCCAATTTTTCAAGAATGGTTTTGCTCATTTCATCATCTTTGTTGTAGATGAAGAAGTTGTCATTCTCCTGGTTCTCAGCTATTCTGAACTTTGCCAGTGCATATTCTTCGTAGTTGTAATTGTACTGATCCAGGTGGTCCTGCGACAAGTTCAACAGTAAAGAAATATAAGGTCTGAAATTCTGAATATCATCCAATTGGAAAGAACTTACTTCCAATACATAATATTCATGGTTTTCATCGGCGACCTGCTTAGCAAAGCTGTATCCTATGTTTCCTCCCAAACCTACATTCAATCCGTCGTTTTTCAGGATGTAGTAGATTAAGGATGTAGTTGTTGTTTTTCCGTTGCTTCCTGTGATGGCAATAATTTTAGCATTGGTAAACTCCGAAGCAAATTCAATTTCAGAAGAAAGCCTGATTCCTTTCTGATGAATTTTATAAATGATATCTGCTTTTTTCGGAATTCCCGGGCTTTTTACGATCCAGTCTGCATTTAAAATCCTTTCCTCATCGTGGTTTTCTTCTTCAAATTCAATCTCATTGTCTACCAGAAACTGCTTATAGTTATCTTTAATGGTTCCTTTGTCTGAAAGAAATACTTCCATACCTTTCTTTTTTGCCAGATACGCAGCTCCGCAACCACTTTCTCCACCTCCTAAAACAACTATTTTCATATTACTTTTTTGTATTTATGTATTGATGTCCCATGTATTCATGTATTTTATAAATCATTAATACGTTAATACATCTTTACTTTTTACAATTTTATCTCATTTTCAATGTGATCAGACATACAATCGCCAACATTACACCGATGATGATCATACGGTTTACGATTTTACTTTCGTGAAATCCTTCTTTCTGATAATGGTGATGTAATGGTGACATTTTAAACAATCTATTGTTTTGGGCATATTCCAGCCCGTATTTTTTCTTTCTGTATTTGAAAACCGCTACCTGAAGCATTACAGATATGTTTTCTATTAAAAAGATTCCGCACAGAACAGGAATCATCAATTCTTTTCTCAAAATGATTGCTAATACGGCAATTACTCCTCCTAACATCAAACTTCCCGTATCTCCCATGAAAACCTGTGCAGGATAGGTATTGTACCAGAAAAACCCGATTACCGCTCCTACCATGGCGACCACAAAAATGGTGGTTTCCCCCATATTCGGGAGGAACATGATGTTGAGGTAATCTGCAAAAATGATGTTCCCTGAAACGTAGGCGAAAAACGCCAAAGCGAGGAGAATGACTGTACTTGTTCCTGCTGCAAGACCATCAATTCCGTCGGTAATATTGGCTCCGTTGGAAACGGCGGTTACAATGAAGATAACAATAGGAATGAAAACAATCCATGCCCATTCATGAGCATCTTTATCGTTCATCCAAAATAGCATTCCACTATAATCAAACTCATTATTTTTAGCAAAAGGAACGGTAGAAACGGTGATTTTTTCTGTTGGCATAAAGTTCTGCTCTACATTATTTCTGTTCACTACTTTTGCGTCCGCATATTTTCTTTTAACCGTAATATCCGGGTGGAAATACATGGTAACTCCGACAATCAGTCCCAATCCAACCTGTCCTACAATTTTGAATTTTCCGCTTAACCCGTCTTTATTTTTCTTGATTTTCTTCAAATAATCGTCCAGGAAACCGATGGCTCCCATCCAGATGACAGAAACTAATAAGAGGACAATATAAACATTGGTAATTCTGGTAAATAGCAAAACAGGGATAATCGTAGCTAAAATAATGATAAGACCACCCATTGTTGGTGTTCCTTCTTTTTGCTTTTGTCCTGCCAATCCAAGATCACGGACTAATTCGCCCATTTGTTTTGTTCTAAGGTAATTGATGATTCTTTTACCGTATACAAGAGCTATGGTTAAAGACAAAAGAACGGCCATTCCTGCACGGAAGGAGATGTATTTCAACATTCCCATTCCCGGAATATGAATTCCCTGACTTGTTAGATATTCGTATAAGTAGTATAACATAATTTCTATTTCTTAATAAATGATCAATGATAATTGATGAATGATGTATCGTTTATCATTAACCAATTATGATTATAATTTACTTGCTCATTAATTTCCAAAGCTCATTAATTACTTCTTTGTCATCAAAATGGTGTTTTACGCCATTAATCTCCTGATAGTTTTCGTGGCCTTTTCCGGCTACTAAAACAATATCTTTCGGTTCTGCAAACTTGATCGCCATTTTTATGGCTTCTTTTCTATCTGGAATTGAAGTGTATTTGCTGAAGTTTTGAGGTTCAACACCTGCTTCAATTTCTTTTATAATCTGTGCCGGATCTTCTGTTCTCGGGTTGTCTGAGGTGATGATTGCCAATGTTGATTTTTTCGTGGCAATATTTCCCATTTCAGGTCTTTTGGAGTGATCTCTGTCGCCTCCACATCCGAAAACCGTGATCAGTCTTTCGTTTTTGGTTCTGATATCATTAATGCTGTCCAGAATGTTTTCCAAAGCATCCGGAGTATGGGCGTAATCTACAATGAAGAAAATTCCGCCATCGGATTTGAAGGTTTCAAATCTTCCGGAAACTCTTTTTAATTTGCTGATCGCCTGAAGGATTTCGTCCTGTTCAAAACCTAATTCAGTTGCAATTCCAAATACCAATAATAAATTGTAGACATTGAATTTACCTGTCAATGTTGTCCAGAATTCTTTTCCGTTGAAGTTCAACAGCATTCCGTTGAAATCAACTTCCAGAAGTCTTCCATGATAATCGGCCATTGTCTTCAAAGCGTAAGAAACTTTCTTTGCTTTTGTATTCTGAAGCATAATAGTTCCGTTCTTATCATCGACATTGGTAATCGCTACAGCGGTTTCATCAAGCCCATCGAAGAATCTCTTCTTTGTTTTCAGATACTCATCGAATGTTTTATGATAATCCAAATGATCGTGGGTAAGATTGGTAAATCCGGCCACTTTGAAGTGTAATCCTTCGATCCTGTTTTGAGCAATCCCATGAGAACTTACTTCCATGAAAGCATATTCGCAGCCTTCATAAACAGCCTTTGCTAAAATCTTATTGATGGTAATAACATCCGGAGTCGTATGAGTTGCAGGAATTATTTCATCACCAATTCTTATTTCTACGGTGGAAAGTAACGCTGAATTATATCCTAAGTTCTTGAAAACATCAAATAACAGGGTTGAAACTGAAGTTTTTCCATTGGTTCCCGTAACTCCGATCAGTTTTAACTGTTCAGAAGGGTTTCCATAAAAATTGGAAGCCAGTTGTCCCAAAGCTTTAGATGAATCTTTTACTTTCACATAAGTAATATTTTCCTCTAAATTTTCAGGAAGTTCTTCACAAACAATTGCTTTAGCTCCTTTTTCAATAGATGATGCAATAAATGAATGTCCATCCACCACTGTTCCTCTCATCGCAATGTAAAGAGAGTTTTCCGTAACCTTTCTGCTGTCGAATACCAATTCGGAAACCGAGCGGGTGTTGTCACCGTGGATTTCTAACGTTGGGATTCTATTTAATAATTCAATTAATTGCATTGCTGTGATGCTTTATCTTTTAATTTTGCAGAGATAAATAAATTCTCTGATTCTTACTTATTACAGTGCCTTCCAATGGGAATTGTTCTTTAATTCTCCCCACTCCTTTATAATTGACACGGTACCCTAAGTTTTCCAATTGAGGGATGACGTTTTTACCGATTAAGCCAACTACATTAGGCATTTGCTTATTATTTACTGCTACTTTCACATTAGGTTCAACCATTTTATTAAGGTTTACCTTTTTGTCAACCAGCATTTCTCTTTCAATATTCTGAGGTGTTTTTAGGAATGTTTTTCCTGCAATTTCTTTAAACACCGGTGCGGAAACGGTTCCTCCGTAAAACCCTTTTGCCGTATTCGGTTCACTGATCATGACATAACATGTGTACTTCGGATTATCTGCGGGATAGAATCCTGCAAAGGAAGCACGGTATTTCATAGGACCGGGAAGCCAGTATTCAAATCTTGCAGTTCCTGTTTTTCCAGCCATTTTAAGGTTCGGAGTGAAGATGCTTTTTGCTGTTCCTTTCTCTACTGCTTTGGTTAAAGCGCTGGTCATCATTTTAATCGCTTTTTCAGATGCCATTTTGTTAACCATAACTTCAGGTTTTGCCTCGTACATTATTTTTCCATCTTTCATGATCTTATCAATGAATAGTGGTTTCAGCATTTTACCGCCATTAGCAACCCCGTTGTAGAAAGTTGCTAATTGTAATAAGTTGATGTTGGATGAATATCCGTAAGCGATAGAAGCTAATGTTGCAGCATTCCATCTTTTATTTTCAGGGGTTACGATCTTCGGTTTGGTGATTCCCGGAAGCTCGATGTCCATTTTATCAAATAATTTCCATCTTTTTAAATGATCAAGAAATATCTGAGGCTTATCTGCATAATATTTGGTGATCAGCTTGGCTGTTCCTACGTTGCTGGATTTTGCCAGTACATCACTGATCTCGTAAGTTCCGCCTCCGTGGCCATCTGAAATTCTCTGTTTGGCATACGTCCAGACTCCGTTTCCTACATTTACGGTTGTATTTTCATCAATGAAACCATCGTCCATTGCTGCTAAAAGTGAAATGGTTTTAAAGGTAGACCCCGGCTCGATGTTATCTTTTAAGGCATAGTTGTAGGAATCAACATATTCTCCTTCTTCTGTTCTTTTTAAATTAACCAAGGCACGAACTTTCCCTGTTGCCACTTCCATGACAATCACGGTTCCGTGTTTTGCTTCGAAATTGATCAGTTGCTTTTCAAGCGCAGAATGAGCAATATCCTGAATTCTAAGATCTAAAGTGGTATAAACATCTTCACCGTCAATAGGCTCCTGAACTTTCCAGTAATCGATTGGTTTCCACTGAGAAGAGTTGATTCTCTGCTCCAATCTTTTTCCGTCGGTTCCCGTTAAATATTTTGAAAAAGCGCCTTCCAGACCTGCTTTAAGCTCACCATTGTCCATTCCGATAGTTCCGGCTCCGATTTCTGAAGTCGCGAGTTCTCTTTTGTAGTTTCTGTCAACAATAAACCCTCCCTTATTTTTACCTCTTTTGAAAATCGGGAATTTTCTGATTCTGTCGTATTGATCAAAATCTAATCCTCTTGCTAAAGAATAGTACTGATTTTTCTTTTTTCTCTGCTCGTCAAACTTTTTTCTGAATTCAGCTCTTGGCTTTCCGAACATTTTGCTCAGAGAATCGGTTAAGGGACCAATATTATTGCTGTATACGGTATCTTTCATCGTTTTGAAATCAAGGTAGATGTCATAACGCATTACTGTTGTTGCCAAAATAGATCCGTCAGAAGCATATAGGTTTCCACGGGCTGCTTTTAAAGTAGCTTCGCGGTAATTTTTATTGATATAATCGTCTTTTATTTCCTGAACATTGGTGTTCTGAAGAATGATGATCCTCCCCAAAAACATCACAAACACGCATAAAGCCACCACTGCGAAGAGGTAGCCCCACCTTAACGTTTTTTTACGTTTGTTATCGTATTCATTTTGCTTTTGCATCTGTACTATCTAATTTTATCAGCAGTTTGTGAGGATGGTTTTCCAATGTCATTAAGGAATCTTCTGCCACCTCTTTTCCTAACTCCGATTCCATTTTTACTTTGATCAGCTTACTTTGTGCGTAAGCATTTCTCGATTTATATTCTTCTGTTTCTTCTTTTAAGGCATTTACAATTTTGATCTTTTTATTCACCAGGTGGTTACTGTAGATCATCGCCATCATGAGTATAAACAACAGCAGGAAATACCTGTAGTGTATCTTTACTTCATCACGGTTCAGGAAATTTCCTTTTATAATGTCTATAAAAGTGAGTTTCTTCTGTGGGCGATATGTTGTTTTTTTTGCCAAATGTTTCTTTTTAAACCACCCCGTCAAAAACCTTCATTTTTGACACTCCTCCAGAGGAGGGGAATGGTGAGTGGATATTTTTATACTTTTATTCCTGTTCTCATTTTTGCACTTCTTGCTCTGGAGTTTTCCTCAATTTCCTTATCATCAGGAATGATCGCTTTACTCTTTAACAGCTCAAATGCTTTTTTATAATTTCCATAGATGTCTCTTTCCGGTTCTCCTTCAAACATTCCGTTCTTTAAAAATCTTTTTACCAAACGGTCTTCTAAAGAGTGGTAAGAGATTACAACTAACCTTCCTTCCGGTTTTAAAACCCTGTAAGCCTGAACAAGCATTTCTTTCAACACTTCAAGCTCCTGGTTTACTTCTATTCTTATGGACTGAAAAAGCTGCGCATAGAATTTATTGACTTTATGGGGAGGGATATAACTGAAAAGTTTTTTTAAATCCTCTGTTGTTTCTATGTTTTTTGTTTTTCTGTGATGAACAATGTCTCTTGCCAGTTTTCTTGCTTCTCTCAATTCTCCGTAGTGGTAAAAAATGTCAGCCAGTTCTTCTTCTTCATATTCGTTGATCACTCTTTTGGCATCAAGGCTTTGCATGACGTTCATTCTCATATCTAAAGGAGCGTTGCTTCTTGTAGAGAACCCTCTGTCTGCTTCATCAAACTGATGGGATGATACTCCAAGATCGGCAAGAATTCCGTCTACTCCGGAAACGCCATACATTAATAAGGAGTTCTCAAGGAATCTGAAATTTTGATTAATCAATGTAAATCTTGGATCATCAATGGTATTTTTAAGAGCATCAAGATCCTGATCAAAACTGAAAAGTCTTCCCTTATCCGAAAGCCGGCTCAGTATTTCTCTTGAATGGCCTCCACCTCCAAAAGTGCAGTCTACATATGTTCCGTCCGGATTCGTCACCAAATCATCTACACTCTGCTTCAACAAAACGGGGTTATGATACATGCTTTTATTTGTGTTTTCGCTGCTTAAAACAGCAATGTTATTCTTCGTCGAATGAGCCCATCACATCTTCAGCAAGGCTTGCGAAATCGGCTTCATTGGTAGAGATCACCTTTTCGTAGGCATCTTTGTCCCAAATTTCAAATAGTTCTCCCGCACTTGTAATCACAATATCTTTCTGCAGATTTGCGAAGTGGGTAAGGTCTTTAGAAATCTGTAATCTTCCTGCATTATCCAATTCAACCGTTTTTACTCCTGCTGTAAACATTCTTATGAAATCAGCATTCTTTTTAATGAATCTGTTCAGTTTATTAATTTTGTCCATCAGCTTATCCCATGCTTTCATAGGATACACTTCAAGACAAAGCTGGAACACGGAGCGTTTTACCACAAAAGCCTTATCCTCAAAGTTCTCCATCTGCTTGATCAGCGATGAAGGCACTTTTAAGCGACCTTTGTCGTCTATTTTACACTCATATGTTCCGATGAAATTCTTCATTTGGGACAAATTTATATAAATATTTCCAAAATTTCCCACTTTTTCCCACTTTTTGACTTAATGTTAATAAGTTTTATAATAAGTTGAACCTTAAGGATATAAGTATTTGATTTTTTGGGGCTTGTGGATTATGTTATTTAGCCCATAACAAAAAGGATTTGAAAAAAAATCGCCAAAAGAACATTATTATATTATTTTTATTTTAAATTAGAGATATCAAAATATTTTTGAGGTTTAATTTGTATTTTTGCAAGGCTTTATTAAAGCATTTTTATGATATTTAGTACAAAAAAAGAAAAGAAATTTACCTTTATAGAGGCAGGAGAAGGACATCCATTGGTGCTGTTGCACGGGCTAATGGGTGGTTTGAGTAATTTCGATAAGATGGTGCATTTTTTTTCAGAGAAAGGATTTAAGGTATATGTACCTCAATTACCGATCTATGATTTACCTGTACTTAACACCAATCTTACTACTCTTGCAAAATATATTATAAAGTTTATTGAAACCCATGTTTCAGGACCGGTAACGATTGTAGGAAATTCGATGGGAGGCCATGTGGGACTGATTTTAACATTGGCGAGACCTGATCTTGTAAAAAATCTTGTTCTTACCGGAAGTTCAGGTTTGTATGAAAGAACGTTCGGGGATGGTTTTCCAAGAAAAAATGACAGATCCTATATAAGGAAGAAAACGGAGGAGGTTTTTTATGACCCGTCCGTTGCTACCGAAGATTTGGTGGATGAGGTTTTCAATGTGGTGAATGACAGAATGAAGGGGATCAAAACCGTTATGTTAGCGAGAAGTGCCATCAAGCATAATATGCTGAATGATTTGCCAAAGATTACATGCCCTACCTGTATCATTTGGGGGAAGCAGGATAATGTAACACCTCCTGAAGTTGCGGAGGATATGCACAAGTTTATTCCAAATTCGGATCTGTTCTGGATCGATAAATGCGGCCACGCGGCAATGATGGAAAAACCGGATGAGTTCAATGAAATTCTTTACAACTGGTTAAAAGATAAAGTATAAAAGATGATAGGAGGTAAGTTTTACTTCCTATTTTATTTACAATGATATTGAAGTTTTTTTTTATTCTGTTTTTCTTTCAAAGCACTACAATGAATGCTCAGAAAGAGGCTTGGTTGGTTGGAACCATTAAAGATTGTAAAACAGGGAATTATAATCCGGAACAAAAAAGCATAAAAATATTTGACGGAAATCGGGAAGTTGATTTTATCAATGAAGGATTCGGGGCATTTTATGCTAAAAATATGGAAATGAAAACGTATTCAGTTCAATATCAAAATATTTTTGGGCAAACTGTAGTTAATAATGTAAGCTTAACGGAAGGTAATAATTTTATTGATTTTTGCCTTGATTATTTTACGGAGCCAGACATCACTACTTTCGTTTCATCAGTTAATAAATCAAATACATTAAAAATAAGCTTTAAAGGGGTTTCGGCTACGAATGTAAATGAACAAAATGCTGTTTTTTACTATAAGGGAAACGAACTTTGGGCTGATTTCAGGAATGAAAGTGGAAAATTTTCAAAAAAAATAAAACCTGAAATTTTAAAAAAATTAATTATATCGGAAAAGAAAGCGATAGAAGCGGTAGTTTTAAAAGATGAAAGTTCTGATTATAGAAATGTAATATACTTTTGAGCTGGGCAGTAAGAAAAAGCAAATCATCAATTGTTATATAGATGACTGGAATTTTTACGTCGATTTTTTTATTACGATATTTGGAGAATTAAAATAGTAAAAATGATTATTAAAACAGCAAATTTTGTAAAGAGTAGTGGGAAATGGCAGGATTGTCCGGAACCTACGATTCCTGAATATGCTTTTATCGGACGTTCAAATGTGGGAAAATCATCATTGATCAACGCGATGATGAATCACAAAGATCTGGCTAAAACTTCACAAACGCCTGGAAAAACCCAGCTTATTAATCATTTTTTAGTGAATGAAAACTGGTACTTAACCGATTTACCAGGGTATGGATATGCAAAAGTTTCCAAGTCGATCAGAAAAGATTTTGAAAAACTGATCACCAATTATATTTTAAACAGGAGAAATCTTGTCAACCTTTTTGTTCTGGTGGATGTAAGACACAATCCTCAGAAGATAGACATGGAATTTATTCAATGGTGCGGAGAAAGCGGCGTTCCTTTTTCTATTGTATTTACCAAAGCAGATAAGCTGAAACCAAATGCAGTGATCCAAAATGTAGAGGATTATAAGAGAGAACTTCATAAAACCTGGGAAGATCTTCCTGAATTATATGTGACTTCCGCTGAAAAAAAGGAGGGGTGTGAAGAAATCCTGGATTTTATTGAAAAGACCAATGATTTTTTAACGCTTAATAATGTAAGCTTCGATGAGTAATATAATCTGGAAAATAAAAACTTTCGAAGAATTTACGGTTCCGGAACTTTATCAGGTTCTGAAGGCACGGATTGATGTTTTCGTCATTGAGCAGAACTGTCCTTATCCTGATCTGGATGATTATGATCAAAAAGCAATACACATCTGGGCAGAAGAAAATGAGGAAGTTCTTGCTTATTGTAGAATTTTTGACAAAGGAATTAAATATAAGGAAACTTCCATAGGAAGGGTTTTAACTACAGAAAAAGCTAGGGGAAAAAGCTTAGGCAAATTATTAATACAATATGCCATTGAAACTATAGAAAATCGTTTTCATACTCCCGAGATCAGAATTTCTGCACAGGATTATTTACTGAGATTCTATGCCGGATTTGGTTTTGAAGATACCGGGAAGAAATATCTGGAAGATGATATTCCGCATACGGAAATGATAAGGAAATAAAAAGCGAAGAAGAGTCTTCGCTTTTTTTGTTGAAAAGAATATTTTCGGGGTTATTAGTTTTTAACGTCGTCTTGAAAAACAAAACCTTCTGTTCCTGTTTTCCAGATTTTAATATACAGCCAATCACCATTTTTTTCAATCTCAACAAGTTTCGATCCCTGCTTGATCTTTTCAACCACGGCAAACTCAAAGCCGGGACCTTTATAGATTTTTACGATTTCTTTTTTAGCATAATATATAACAGAATCATCATACAATATAGATTCTGGTGTTACTTTGCTGATTATTTTATTCTTCTGAGAAGAGCTGTTATATATGGCTCTTCCGGAAGTTCTCCCGATACAAACTCCACAGGTTCCGCCGGAACTGCAATGTCCACAGCTTGAGCAGTTTGAACAAATAGAGCAATTTGTAGCGCCAATACACCTTCCATCATGGATGATAATATCATTCGCTTTAAAACAAGAGCTTAAAAAGAACAGTCCAAGGCAGGCTGTTACAATAAAAATAATTAATTTTTTCACGGTGTCAGTCAGTTTTACGAAGCAAAAGCTTCTTGTCAAAAATATTTATGTGGGAGGAATTTACCTTACGGGAAACCGTAAATAAAAAACAACTCCTTTCAACATGAAAAGAGTTGCCATATAGTATTGGAATTCATTTATATAAGTCCCAAATCTTTGCAGAAGGCGATCAGATGTTCATTGCTGTTAACATCCAGGGACATTTTAATGTGGCTTAATCTTTTTTCGATGCTGCTTAAACTATTAGGCTTGATATTTTTATTTTTAAGATATTCAGGGATGTCTTTTTGTAAAATTCCGTTTGCTAAAAGTTTTATAAGATCAGTATCATAATTGGAAAGTTCATAAGCATTTATTTTTTTTACGGATTGCTGTAATTCCGTTGATAAATGTTGCCTATTCTGATAGACGGAATTGATTGCAAGATTAAGTTCTTTACCATCGTAACGGGCTTTACGGACAAAACCGTCGATATAATAATCAGAAAATAGAGTATCTATAGCACCGGATCTGTTTTCACCTGAGAAAACAATGATTTTTAGGGAGGGGTCTTCATCTTTTGCCCGTGTTATAAGCTCTTTTCCATCTTTGATCTGCTGAGCGTAGTGATCTTCTTCAAAATAGATATCGGTAATCAATAAATCGTAAGGATTCTTTTCCCGGATCCCTTTTTTTATCTTGGCCAAAGCATCATCACAATAGTAAACATGATCAACATTACTGATGTTGAGTTCCTGTAATACCCGTTGTACAGATAAATTGGTGATCTCGTAATCTTCAGCAATTAATACTTTTTTGAACATTTTTTTAATTTTAAGAATCAGGAAATGAAATGTTGATTTTCAATCCTTTTTCAGTTTCTAAGTCAAAAATAATTGTTCCATTCATTGAATGAATACGGTTTTCCGTATTCCGCAATCCATTTTTAGGAAGGTGGGTTTCCTGAATGCCTATTCCGTTATCAGAATAGAAAATTTGGGTACTGTTTTTGTCTTTTTCAAACCGTACAACAACCAGATCAGCTTCACTGTGTTTTTTCATATTGACCATCAATTCCTGTAATACATGGAAGACTTCTTCTTTTTTTGAATCGGATAAAGCGCTCCATATGTTTTCTTCATTTCCAACAATGAAGATTCTCCTGTTTTCATTTTGGAAAGAGCTTAAAAGGTGTGAGATTCTGTCTCTGAAATCTTCTTCAATATCTGTACTGAGGTTTTCATAAGAAATATCCCGTGACTTTTCATATACACTTTCCAATTTATATAAAATCCTGTTTTTATCGATCTCTTCCTGATTTTCAATTTCAGTAAGAATCTGATAAACTCCATTAGCGACTACATCATGTACTTTTTTGGATAGAGCCAGCTGTGTATTTTTAAGATCTAGCTCGCTTTTCTGTTGTTGGATTTTCTGTTTTTTCCTGAACCAGCCAAGAATAAGGATCAGTATGATGATAGCAACTAGCAAAGCACCAAGTGTAAAAGTTTGCCAAAGGATCCGCGTTTGTTTTTCAGCAATTTCAGTTTTTAATTGCTGGGTTTTATACCGGATAATAGCAAATTGATTTTTAGAATTATTTCTCGTCGTTTGCAAACTGTCTTTCAGGAAAGCATACATGCTGAAGTTTTCAGAATAATTTTCCGGATCAAGCCTTATTAATTTGTGCAGTGCTTCCAGCCTGTCATCAGGACTTTTGTTCTTTTGAGCAACTTTATACATTTCCCGGGCATAGAAAAGAGCTTTTGGATGATCATTTTTTTTGATATAATAATCAGCAATAGTGGCAAAGCTGGAATTGAGCCCATCATCATCACTTTCCTGAACCCTGATCTTCCATGCTTTGGATAATTCAGGTATAGGATTATAATTGTTGTTTTCCAGAAACTTTACTTTGGCGAGATTATTCAATGCCCGGGCATAATCTTTTTGATCAGAAGTTGATATTGCTTTTTGGAAATACGTCTTTGCGGATTTTAAATCCTTTTGCTCTAGATAAGCATCTCCGATATTATTATAAAAGGCTAATGAATCAATTTTGGTTTTTGAAAGGGATACAGCCAGATTATAATAATGTATCGCATCACCATAATTCCTCAGATTTTTTGAAGCAATAGCTATAGAATTATAATTTACAGAAGAAATATACTTAGAAACACTATCCTTTTTTTTATATAAAAGTTTTTTTGCATCAATAGAGCTCGCAATACTGGTCTGGTAATCTCCATTATCGCATTCTATAATTGCAAGATTGGTAATAGCTCGAGCGGCTTCTGTACTATCACGAGCTTTTAAAAGATCATCTTTTGCTTTACCATAATAAATATAGGCTGAATCTGAATTCCCATTGTCTCTGAATTTTTGTGCTTTCAATAAATTCTCATTGGGCGAGCCATCAATACTTATGTTTTTTTTCTGATTACAGCTTATAATGGTTATAAGGATGAAAAAAATAATTCTTTTCAATTTTTTCTTTCCAATATACAAAAAAGAGAGCAATGTGGTATTGCTCTCAAAATTGCTTAATAGGATTAAGGATTGGTTTCCGGTGTCGGTGCAGGAGGTTTTTGTCCTGTATTACCTCCGGTGTCTCCATCATCTCCGCCGGTTTCAGTTCCGGGGTCAGATTCTGAAGTTACGGTTACTATATTGGAATTATTATTGGAAGGTATATCTACATTATTCCCTGAAAATGCTAAACCAAATAGCATTAATAAGAATTGGATCATTCTTTTAAAAATTTAAAAATTCATAATGTTCTTCTTCCTCTCGTGAGGATTCACGAGCTGTACACATGTTGAAGCGCTTCTTAAATTTTTGGGAAGTATGATGATCCAGAGTGAGAGTTAAAATGTGCTTCCCAACCCAGATGTTAATCCTCACTTTATCACATCAATAATGAAATCTGTTTTGTACATTTGTCCTGATAGCAAGTCAGAACTTTTTCTGATTTCTGAGACAAAATTATGCTCGCCAAATGCTGATGCATAGGAGAATTCCGAAGATTCCACTCATTCTTTAGGAGTTCTGAAGATTCAGATAGAAATTCCGGAAATTCCGGATGTAATAATTATTCAGAATGTATTTGGGAAATGTTTACCAGTTATACGGATAGGGTGTTCAAAGCCTATCAAAAGAAAAAAGATGAGGGAAAGCTTTCTCTGAATTTAGTTGAACCAACTCCTGCCAAACTAAAACAGGAGTGCGCGATTGTATATTCGGAAAGATATAAAGAGAAGGATGGCAAAATCTTAAGACTTTTTTTTCTCCCGAAAGATGATTCCACAGATTACGGGATAAGTATCAGAAATATTGATACGGATAAATTCAAACCATTAAGCAATTTTCTAAAAAGGAAAACTTCGGATACGGAGGACAAGAATATTGAATTATTGGCGTGGCTTATCAACTTCGAGCCGAGACCATATAATTTTAAATTTAATTATAAAGAAGGAGTTGAGCCTGTGAATAGTTATAGTGAATCAGATGAAGAATTTGCTGTAATAGATGAGATTAAAAAAAACTCAGAAAATGACCCACCTGTGGAAAAAGATGAGTCCGCTGAATATCATCCTGAAAAGAAGGGTGAAGGGAAACCAACAGGATCAAGCAAAAAAAAAATTCTTATTGGAAGTGTTTTGAGTGGTTCACTTATTTTGTTCGGATATTTAGGGATAAAAAAAATGAGCAATAAAGACGAAGCTCGGGATGAAAATATTACAGACAATATAGGAATCCGGAGAGGAATAATGACCGAACAATCTGCTGCAAGAAGCCAGACGGTAGAAGATAAAAAAGATAAAGAAGAGCCCAGCGAAAAAATTTCTACCATCTATATTCCCTCTAAAAAAGAAATGCAGTGTATGTATTGGAAAGACGATCATTATCAGGAGGCTTTCTGTGATGATGAAAATATACCGGCATCCTTGGTTGCGGTTGATAAAAATCTGGTGAAGAATTTTAAAAAAATCACCTTTCCGGATACCATTACAGAGAAATCGGTCAATAAAATATGGTATTTGAAATCTGACGGTAAAATTGAATTCTTTACGCACGAAGGAAAACATCCCACCAATAACAGAGAATTGAAAAAGATGTCCAAGTATATTTTGGATAAATATGTATATAACAATTAAAAAAGCTTATCTGAAGTCAGATAAGCTTTTTTTTATTAGTTTTCCAGCATTCCCAATTCCCCGAAATACTTTTTAAATTTCTGAATTTTCGGGCCTACAACGGCACTGCAATAAGGTTGTGTTGGATTAGCATTGTAATATCCCTGGTGATATTGCTCAGCAGGCCAGAATTTCTCGAATTGTGTTAATTCTGTAACATATTCTCCCGGCCATCTTCCTGAAACTTTAGAAACTTGGATTGCTTCCTCGGCTTTTTGCTTTTCAGCATCATCTTTATAGTAAATCACAGAGCGGTATTGGGTTCCAATATCATTTCCCTGTCTGTTTAACTGAGTAGGATCGTGAAGAAAGAAAAACACATCCATGAGCTGTTCATAAGAAATGATAGAAGGATCGTAAGTGATCTGTACTACTTCTGCATGCCCTGTTTCTCCTGTACATACTTCTTCATATGTCGGATTATCTTTATGTCCTCCGGAATATCCTGAAATAGCTGACTTTACCCCCTTCAACATATTAAAGCAGCTTTCCACACACCAGAAACACCCGCCACCGAAAGTGATCTGCGCTAAATTATTTGTATTCATTTTGGGTTGATTATTTTTGTTATTGCTTTTCATTCATCGCTGTTAAGAAGCGGAGAAAAGGCCTATCAAAAGTAAGGAAAACTTTTTCATTTAAAACACAAAAGACACAAGTAAGTATTACAAATCGACACAAATTTGAGAGAGGACTTATCTGTGCAAATCTGCGTAATCTGTGAAAAAATTAAAGCACCCTAAAAGGATGCTTAATTATTCTTAAAATATTTTCAATTACTTTTCCCAAACCAAAGCACTGGCTCCAAGAATGGCTGCATCTGCTTCGTCAAGCTCACTGAATACCAGTTTCACTTTATTTCTGAAAATTGGAAGAAGGTTCCTTTCCATATGTAGTTTGGCAGGTTTTAAAATGAAATCTCCGGCTTTAATTACTCCACCGAATAAAAGAATAGCTTCCGGTGAAGAAAACATTACGAAGTTTGCTAAAGCTTCCCCTAATTTTTGTCCGGTGTATCTGAAAACCTCAATAGCGGTCGGATCACCTTTTTTAGCACATTCAAAAACTGTTTTTGAATCTATTTCTTCTTCAGGATATTGATTAAGCATGGAGTCCGGGAATTCCGCTCTCATTTTTTTAGCCGTAATAGAAATTCCGGTTGCGGAAGCATAGGCTTCTAAACTTCCTTCGGAGCCGGTACTCCAATGTTTTCTACCTCCTGGTTTTACAATGGTGTGCCCCAGTTCTCCGGCGAATCCGTCATGTCCGTAGATTAAATGTCCTCCCGCAATAATTCCGCTTCCTACACCTGTCCCTAACGTGATCATAATAAAGTCCTTCATCCCTCTCGCTGCACCGTACATCATTTCTCCAAGAGCTGCTGCATTGGCGTCATTGGTCATTTTACAGGGTTTCCCGAACTTTTCTGTCATCAAATCTGCAAAATGGATCACCCCTTTCCATGGAAGATTGGGAGCCTGCTCAATAGTACCTGTGTAATAATTGGCATTGGGAGCACCTACACCAATTCCTTCGAATTCTTTTCCTTCACAATGTTTATCTGCTAAAGGCTGAATCTTATTATAAAGGGCATCAATAAATGCTTCAGGGGTTTCAAATTCGTCAGTAGGTATGGACCCTTTAACTAAAATTTCTCCTCTGTGATTCACTAATCCGAATTTAGTATTGGTTCCACCGATATCGATACCTAATGCAACCTGTTTTGACAAATCTACTAATGACATTTCTATTTCTTAAATTCTAAAGGGTTAAAATTATAAAAAAGATTGTATTAATAGATTATTAACTCAATATTTATTGAAAAAAGTTTTATGCCGTTTTCACTGTTTTCTTTTTTCTTCTTCCCCACCAGATCATAAAGCCTGTTACCGGTAAAGAAGCACATATGAGGCTGACAATGAATGCGATGATTTTTGTAGGAAGTCCTAAAATGGCTCCAACGTGGATGTCATAATTGGCTGCCACTGTTTTTTCTCCGAAGTTTTTATCTTTCGGATCATGAGTATGGAGTAGCTCTCCTGAATTTTCATCAAAAATAAGGCTGCTGTTTTTGTGATAAGAATAGGAAAGATGTTTTACAAAGATCTCAAAATTAGGATGCTCATGGTCGTCCATATGTTCATGACCAAGGTCTACCGCAAACCCGTAAGAATCAGGATATTTTTCTCTTACCGTGTTGATAATCTTGTCTAACGTGGTTTCTGTTCTTAATTCTATTGGAGCTTTCGTTTTGATATGTGAGAAATCAGGATATACTGTTTTTCCACCCGAGAAAATCATGTAGATCATTGCCTGAACTACAAAGAATGCGTAGAATAATCCTGTGATTGAAAAAATTAATGCAAAAATAGAGGCGTAGAATCCTAAGACATTGTGAAGGTCATAGTTCTTTCTTTTCCAGCTTTTAACGTTCTCCCATTTGAAAGAGAAACGCTGTTTTCTTGCCGCTTTGTTTTTAGGCCACCATAAAATGATTCCTGAAATCAGCATCATAATAAAGATGATAACAGGGATTCCCACAACATACGTTCCCCAATCCTGCTTTAAAAGATAGCTCCAGTGGATCATCTTCACGATGTTGAAGAAACCGTTCTTCTCATCATATGTTCTCAGGACTTTTCCATTATAAGGATTTACATAGGCGACTTTATAGATCGGAAATTCCTCAAAATAATTCCAGGCTGTTGTGTCATGTTCATACCAGTAGAACATATAGGACATTTTTTTGTCAATAGGAATATTCACCCAATGGATCGGGTATTTTTCCTTTACCTGCCCTGCAACGGATTTTTCCAAGACACGGATGGGAAGAATCTGTTTTTGTTCGATATTCTGTTCATGATGGTAGATAACATCTTTTCGGGTAAAATTTTCAACTTCGTCCTTGAAAACATATAATGCTCCCGTAATGGAAATAATAAAAATTAAAAAGCCGATTCCCAACCCAAACCACAAATGCAGTTTTCCGGTCCATTTTTTGAACAGACTGGGTTTCTTTTTTTTATGATGATGTTTTTTTCTCATGTTGATTATATGTTTGGCAAAGATTTTTAGATTTATTAAAATTTATATTCAATCATGAATGTTCCCCTCATTCCCGGTGAATTGGTAAAATCACTATCCCTTGCAGCCCACCAGGCAATAGCAGGTTGATACATTTTGTTGAATACATTTTCAATTCCTAAGGAAAGTCTCCAGTTTGTATTGACCTCGTAGGTTGATTTAAAGTTGAATACCGTATAGGCCGGAACTTCCCCTTCCCCGTATACATATAAACCTTTTGCATTAGGATCAAACCTGTCTTGTTTGAAAGCATGAAGCATATCTAATCCCACGGATAAAGCCTGAGTAGGTCTTACCTGAACGTAAGCAAGAACTTTTGGAGCAGAAATTCTGCTGTTATTGATTTTCGCTGAGTAATCTCCATCATCTTTTAATGAAGTAATCCCTTCCATCCAGCTGTAGCTTCCTCCGAAATTGATCCATTTTTCAGGAGTGAAATGTACATATCC
Source organism: Chryseobacterium barbadense (assembly GCF_042849955.1). Taxonomy (NCBI): domain Bacteria; kingdom Pseudomonadati; phylum Bacteroidota; class Flavobacteriia; order Flavobacteriales; family Weeksellaceae; genus Chryseobacterium; species Chryseobacterium barbadense. The sequence continues at coordinate 24,026 of NZ_BAAFHL010000008.1, read as the reverse complement.
TTCCACACCATACACCACTTCAGGTGCTCTTTGAATCGTTAATGCTCTGTCCGGGCTTTGAATGAAAGTGGCACCTAATTTTGAGGTGCTTACATAAGATGTAACCTCATAATTTAACCATTTCGCAATTTGTCCGGTTGCACCTAATTCGTAGTTATTAACAATAATAGGCTTAGTTTCAAGATTCGAGATGGTATCAGATGTTGAGGTTCTTAAAATTCTTCCTAACTCATTGATGGAATAAGCCTGAGAAAAACTTCCGAACAGATTGATGTAAGGCTCGAAATTATAACGGATACCAATATTTCCTACCAAAGCATTGTATTCAAGATTACCGCCTTTTACAAAAATACTATTGGTAAAAGTTCCGTCGGCTTTCAAAGTAGAAAGGGTATTGAAATCACCTACTTTCACTTTCATGTTTTCATAACGAAGTCCTCCTTTAATGGTTAATTTTTTCAAGAGATCAACTTTTACCAAAAGGAAAGGAGCAATGTTGGTCATATCCATATCGGGAGTCCAGTAACGGCCGTCTTCCAGCTTTTGGACGGTCTGGTCGTTAAGAATATCTGCTCCGTAGATGATTTCTCCCTGAGAGTTTTGACCATTCCATAGTTGAGTGTCCAGATTGATTCTGGCTCCTTTTTTCTGGGAAATGACATTGGATTGCCCTCCATTGAAGAAAGTATCGCTATATCCATACACGGTTCTGAAATCCTGGTAATAAAGATTAACGTTCAATGAAGTATTCCAAAACAGGTTTTTATTGTCGTAACTTAATTTATAGTTGTGGTTTCTTGGAGTTCCCTGTGGGGTTGTATCCAGATTCAAACCTCTTCCTTCTCCGATGGTTGGAGTAATACCATACTTTCCTGTTTTTAAGCCTAAATCCAGGTCTGATTTTGAGGCATAGCCAATATAAGAAGCTTCAATTCTTTGATTATCATTGATGTTGTAGCCTAATTTTAACATGCCGTTGTAGTTGTCCATTTTAGCCGGACTGTAAGTTGGGCTTAAGTTCACTCCATCCGCATCTTTCATGTAGCCTGTTCTTTCGTACGCTAATGAAGCAACATAATCAAGGTTGTTCGTTATTTTTCCGGATAATAGCTGGCTGGCTCTGAATCCTAATGTTCCGCCGTAAGGTTGTCCTGTAATACCGATTTGAGAAATCCCAGAGATCTTTTTATCGGAATTACTTCTTCTTGTAATATAATTGATGATCCCTCCATCAGCACCGTTTCCGTAAATAGAAGATGCTCCTTTGATCACTTCGATTCTTTCAATAACGGAAGGGTCAATCACTCTTAAATCTCTTGCTCCGTTTCTTAAAGGGGTAGATTGTGGGATTCCATCAATAAGCACCAAAACCTGACGCCCTCTTAACGTCTGTCCGGTATTGGAAGTCTGCCCCGAACTTGTCGCCAAACTCGGAACCGTATATTGCAAAATACTTGTGATGTCTGAATTAACCGTTAATTGTGACTGGATTTGTTTTTCACCCACAATGGTAACAGAGCTCGGAACTTCTTTGATATTTTCTTTTTTTCTTGAAGCCGTTAATACCACTTCTTCTACATCCTTGGTTTGAATACTGTCTTTAACCTGAGCATAAGTACCCATTGTTCCCAGACAGGCTACCGATAAAAGAGCTTTTTTCATTATATTTTTCTATCCTTATTTTTTCTTTTTCCCCACCAAATCATAAAACCGGTTACGGGCAATGACGTGCAGATCAATCCGGCAATGAACCAGATGATTTTACCAAACAAGCCAAAATAAGATCCCGTGTGGATATCATAATTGGCATTGGCATATTTTTCTGCGTTGTTGAGTTTCTGATGAGGTTTGTTTGCTAATAGCTTTCCTGAATATTTATCGAAAACAAGTTGGTTCCTCTCACTGAATCTGCCTGCTTCCTGATAAACCGTCACAGGAATATTTTTTAATTCTTTTCCTTTTTTATTTTTTCCGTTTAACGGAATTCTGAAGCTTGATGATTTTGAATACAGTTTACCTGTCTGCTGGGCTGCAAGATCAAAAACCAATTTATTTTTTACAGAAAGAGAATCCGGGGATTTGATTTCTTTTTCTTTGGGTAAATCTATTGAACCTGATAATGCCAAATTGAAGGTATTTTTTACCCATGGATAGGCGAAGTAAATCCCTGAAAGGCTTAACAGCAATGCAATGAATGAAGCATAGAACCCCAAAACATTATGAAGGTCATAGTTTTTACGCTTCCAGGTTTTTACATTTTCCCAATTAAACCAGAATCGTCCTTTTCGTGCCTTTTTATTTTTGGGCCACCATAAAATAATTCCGGTGATCAGCATGAAGATAAAAATTACCGTAGGAATTCCTACCACATATTTTCCCCATTCGGAATTAAGAAGCAAGCTCCAGTGAATGGATTTTAAAATAGGGAAGAGGTCATATTTTTCATTGTAAATTCCCAGAATTTCACCAGTGTACTGATTAACGTATACCAGTTTATTGATCTTTACTTCATCAAAATAATTCCAGGCTTTTTTATCTTTTTCATAATACAAAAACCCATAAGATTTGTTTTTATCCAGAGGGATTTCAACAGAGCTTATCGGGTATTTTTCATTGATCTCCAATGTTACTTTTTCACGAAGAGTTTCAAGGGACAATGGTTTCTCTCCAACAGTTTCTTTTTTTACATAAATGACATCTTTGCGTAAAACATTTTGTATCTCATCTTTGAAGACATACATAGTCCCTGTTAATGAAACAATGAATATGACGATGCCAACGGATAAGCCAAGCCACAAATGCAGTTTGGCAGACCATTTTTTGATGAAAGATGGTTTCTTTTTATGGCGATGTTTCTTCCTCATGATAAAAAGCTAACCCGAAAGACTCGCTTTTATTTATTTTTTAAAATTTATAAGCAATCGTTCCTAAGAAGTTGGCCAATTTTTGCGGATTCGCTGTGGTATATCCTGTCCAGTAACGTTCATTCGTGAAGTTATCCACTTTAACTCCGATTCTGAATTTCTTGGCATCGTAAAACACATTGGCATTCAAAACGAAATATTCTGGTAAAATGAAATCTCCTGTTACATTATTATCGCTGGCATAATTTCCGCCAAATCCAAATCCCAGACCTTTTACTTTTCCGTCAACAAATTGGTATGCCAAATTGAAATTAGCATTCCAGAAAGAACCAGCTGTTGTTGGTCTTAAATCTGTAGACTCATCTACGGTGTCGTTGTAAGCCAAACCTCCGACTAAAGAGAAGCCTTTTACAAGATAGGCGTTAACTTCCAATTCGAACCCTTTACTAAGTGTAGAAGCTGCTTGTTTTTGAACCGAAACAAAATTTGGGGCATATTCTCCGGTGTAAAGCAATTGGTTTTTCACTTTGATGTTGTAGTAAGAAACCGTTGCATTGAATCTGTTGTTAAATAAACTCGCTTTGAAACCTCCTTCAAACTGATTTCCTCTTTCAGGGTCTGATAAAGTAGTAGTTCCGGCTACATCAGAAGTATAATATCCGTTGGACCTGAAAGAGTTCTGGTAATTTCCGAAAACAGAGAATTTATCTTTTACGATTTCGTAAACAATTCCGGCCTTTGGCGAAAATGCGGATTGGTTGAATGCTTTCTCCGAATTTGGTCCGGACATTCCGCCTAAATAATCATTATTCTCATAGCGAAGTCCTGCCATAATATGCAGGTTTTCAATCGGAGTAAACAGGTTGGAAATATACCCTGAATAAGTATTCAGATCTCTTACATAATCCCAGTTTGAATAATTGGCAGGATTTGCATAAAGTGCAGACAAAGCATCGTCATTCATTGCGGAATAATCCGCACCTGAAGCTGCCACAGTGTCAAAATTAGAGTTCAAGTATTTGTAGCGTAGTCTCTCCGTTGTTCTCATATAATCAAAACCAACAACCGTTCTGTTTTTCATTCCATTTGAAAAATCATAATTGAAGTTGAAGTTTTGTTGAATCTGAAACCAAGATTTTTTACTGTCATTTGTAGATTGGTCTGCCCTTGCCACCCAATATGAAGAAGATGCTGCATCGTAGGCAATCGAAAAATAGGGATTGTAACCGTCTGAATAAGAATCAGAATTATTGATGTATGTATTTGAGGTGATATTATCGTTGATCTTCCATTTCACATTTCCGAAAATATTGGAGTTTCTTGCAGTCATATACAAATCCTTTCCGGTGAAAGATTCTTTATAATCCAGACCTGCCACTCTTTCCAAATCTTTCATATTATCAATTCCGTTCAACGTTTTCGGTGAAAGATAGAAGAAATATGGATTTGCGGTTACGCGGTTGTGAAACAATTCATAATCTACATTCAACTGAAGCTTTTCGGAAACATTCCATGTTAAGCTGGGAGCGAATGTTGTGTATTGATTTTTCGCATCGGTTTTCGTGAAATTTCCTTCATTGGTATAAGCCGTATTTATACGGAAAAGCAGGTTTTTTGTAATAGGTGCATTAATATCCGCAGTTGCCCTGTATGTATTGTAACTTCCTGCAGAAGCTGAGACTGCACCAAAGAAATTTTGCTGAGGCTTTTTAGTCACTCTATTGATAAGACCACCGTAAGAAGCTACTGTACTTCCGTAAAGTGTTCCCACAGGACCTTTTAGAAATTCCAAAGTTTCCACATTTATCGCATCAATGGTAGAAGTCACGGGAGCAACCACACCATTTCTTGTAGAAGCTTGTGAAGGAAATCCTCTCAAAACGAAGAATGAACCTCCATCTCCGGCTCTTCCTGTCGGATTCCACATTTTCTGCAAACCGGTTACGTTTCTGTAGGCATCGTCAACCGTAAAAATGTTTTCATTTTCTAAAATCCCTTTATCTATAGAAGAATAGACTTGTGGATTTTCGATGAATTTTACCGGCATTTTGTTGGAGGATTCGGTATCGAGTTTTTTCACCATTCTATTGATGATTACTTCTTCAATATCATTTGATTTGATAGTATCCCTTTCTTGCGAGAAAACCACGATAGAACCTAACAGAGAGGCACAGATCAGTACATTTTTCATGAAAACTTTTTTTTGCAAATATATTGTTTTTAATTATTCTAAATAAACGATTCGATTGATATTTATCATATAATTATTATACGATGAATAATAAAAAGCCCGCCTCAACAAAGTTGAGGCGGGCCATATTTCATAATTATTATTTCTTAAGCAGGGATTTCTCCTTTATATAAGAACGAAATAATTTCTTTATTTAATTTGTCGATCATCTCACTGAATAAGTGGAAAGACTCCTGTTTATAGATAACAAGCGGATCTTTCTGCTCATAAACCGCACCTTGTGAAGATCTTCTCAGATCATCCATTTCACGTAGGTGAAGCTTCCAGTTTTCATCAATAATTGCTAAAGTGATATTCTTTTCAAAATCATTGATTAAGCTTTCGCATTTTGTTTCATAAGCTTCCTTCAGATCTGTAACAATCGTCATCGTTTTGTGGCCGTCTGTGAAAGGAACCTGAATCATTTTAAACATGGAACCCTGGTTTTGGTAAACATTCTCAATAATAGGGAATGATTTTTCTTTTAAAAGGTTCAGTTTCATCTGATAATCTTCCTGAGCTGCTTTGAAAAGAATATTCGTTAAATCCTGAATATTTTTATTTTTGAAATCACTTTCAGAAACCGGAGACTCCATGGTGAAATTCTTGATGATATCGAATTCGAAATCTTTAAAGTTTCCTGAAGCTTTCCCTTTTGCTACAATAGAGTTGGCAACATCGAAGATCATATTCGTAATGTCATATTTCAGGTGGTCCCCGAATAACGCATTCTTTCTTCTCTTATAGATAACGTCACGTTGCTTGTTCATTACGTCATCATACTCAAGAAGTCTCTTTCTGATCCCGAAGTTGTTTTCTTCTACTTTTTTCTGTGCTCTTTCAATAGACTTGGTGATCATAGAGTGCTGAATAACTTCCCCTTCTTTATGACCCATTCTGTCCATCATTTTCGCAATTCTTTCAGAACCGAACAAACGCATCAGGTTATCTTCCAAAGAAACATAGAACTGAGAACTCCCCGGGTCTCCCTGACGCCCCGCTCTACCTCTAAGCTGTCTGTCAACACGTCTTGAATCGTGTCTTTCCGTACCGATGATCGCTAAACCACCTGCTTCTTTTACCTCTTTGGATAGCTTAATATCCGTACCACGACCTGCCATGTTGGTTGCAATCGTTACAACTCCGGGTTGTCCTGCTCCTGCAACGATTTCCGCTTCCTTTTTGTGAAGTTTCGCGTTCAATACCTGGTGTGGGATTTTTCTTAATTGAAGTGCCTTTGAAAGTAATTGAGAAATTTCTACAGAAGTAGTACCTACAAGAACAGGTCTTCCTGCAGACGTTAGTTTTTCAACCTCTTCAATTACGGCATTATATTTCTCTCGGTTAGTTTTGTAAACTAAATCTTGTTTGTCATGTCTTAAAATAGGACGGTTAGTTGGAATTACTACAACATCTAATTTGTAGATCTCCCAAAGTTCTCCTGCTTCAGTTTCTGCAGTACCGGTCATTCCCGCAAGTTTATTGTACATACGGAAATAATTCTGAAGCGTAATCGTTGCAAAAGTCTGAGTGGCTGCCTCAATTTTCACATTTTCTTTCGCTTCAATGGCTTGGTGAAGACCGTCAGAGTAACGACGTCCTTCCATGATACGCCCTGTCTGCTCATCTACGATTTTTACTTCACCGTCGATAACAACATACTCATCATCTTTTTCGAATAGAGTATAAGCCTTTAATAATTGGCTCATGGTATGAACACGCTCGGATTTTTCAGCAAATTCCGCGAAAAGTCTTTCTTTTGCTTCAAACTCCTCTTCTTTAGACAAGTTTTTAGCTTCCAGTTCAGCGATTTCAGTACCGATGTCCTGAAGAACGAAGAAATTAGGGTCTTCATTCCCTTGAGACATATAATCGATCCCTTTATCTGTAAGATCAACCTGATTGTTTTTTTCCTCAATCACGAAATATAGATCCTTATCTACAATCGGCATATCACGGTTGTTATCCTGCATATATTGGGCTTCCGTTTTTTGAAGCAATGCTCTGTTTCCGCTTTCAGACAAGAATTTGATCAATTGTCTGTTTTTTGGAAGACCTCTGTAAGCCTGAAGCAATTTGAAACCACCTTCTTTGGTATTTCCCGCTGCAATTAATTTCTTAGCTTCATTAAAGATCGTAGAAACTGTTCTTTTCTGGATTTCAACAATTCTGTCGATCGAAGGCTTAAGAACATCAAATTCCTGTCTGTCTCCCTGAGGAACAGGCCCGGAAATAATCAATGGTGTTCTTGCATCATCCACCAATACAGAGTCAACCTCGTCTACAATAGCGAAGTTCAATTCTCTTTGTACAAGTTCTGAAGGCGAAGTTACCATGTTATCTCTCAGGTAATCGAAACCGAATTCGTTATTCGTTCCATACGTAATATCTGAGTTATATGCTTTTCTTCTTCCGTCTGAGTTCGGTTGGTGATTGTCGATACAGTCGATGGACATTCCGTGGAATTGGTACAGTGGTCCCATCCAGGCGGAGTCCCTTTTTGCAAGGTAGTCATTCACGGTTACTACGTGAACACCTCTTCCGGGAAGGGCATTTAAGAAAATAGGTAATGTTCCTACCAATGTTTTACCTTCTCCGGTTGCCATCTCGGCAATTTTACCGCTGTGAAGGATTACCCCACCGATAAACTGAACATCGTAATGAACCATATCCCAAACAACAGGAGTTCCTGCTGCATCCCATGAGTTTTTCCAAACAGCTGTGTCTCCCTGAATTTCAACGAAATCTTTAGTTGCGGCAAGTTCTCTGTCCCAGTCGGTTGCTTTTACACGGATTTCTCCGTTTTCAGCCCATCTTCTTGCCGTTTCTTTTACCAGGGCAAAAGCTTCAGGCAGGGTCTGGCTAAGAATTTTTTCTTCAATTTCGTATGATTCTTTTTTCAGAGATTCAATCTTTGAGAAAAGAGCTTCTTTTTCATCAACGTTGGTTGAGTTTTTGATCTGCTCTTTAATCTGCTCTATCTGCGCTGTTATTTTGCTGGTGGCTGATTTTATGTTTTCTTTAAATTCAGCGGTTTTTTCTCTCAAACCATCATCAGACAATTGCTGAATAGCGGGTTCAACAGCTTTGATTTTTGTTACAACTTTTTTTACTTCTTTCAGGTCCTGCGCTTTCTTGTCTCCCAAAAACCCTTTAAGAACTTTGTTTAAAAAACTCATAAAATTTTGATTTAAGCCCAAAACTTCAGTTCTGAGCGTTTTTAATTATTACACTTAATGTGTGATGATATATCTAAAAAGCTCTAAGCATATGCCTAAAGCTTTTAGCAGTTTTTAGTATTCGTCCTCGTTCCAAAGGAAATCTTCATCCGTTGGATAGTCACTCCAGACTTCTTCAATGGATTCATAAATTTCTCCTTCGTCTTCAATTGCCTGAAGGTTTTCTACAACTTCCATAGGTGCACCAGTTCTGATTGCATAATCAATAAGTTCTGCTTTTGTCATTGGCCAAGGTGCGTCACTTAAATATGAAGCTAATTCTAATGTCCAGTACATAATTTTCTAATTTTTTGCAAAAGTATAAAAATAGGTTATAAAATAAACTTTTTTATGCTTGATTTTCAATTCTTTTTATTAATTTTTGTTGATAATGTGCTACGGTCAGCTTTATCAACTGTGTCAGCACATTCACGATGTCATTTTCTCAAAAACCATTCCACAAATTTTTTTATGCCATTTTGGAAGTGGGTGTCTGGTTGGTAGCCAATTAAAGTCTTCGCTTTGGCGATATCGGCATTGGTTTTCTGCACGTCTCCGGGCTGCATGGGTAATACTTTTTTATTAGCCGTTTTGTCAAGTGTATTCTCAATAGTGGAAAGCATTTCGGACAAATTGATTACTTCACTTTCGCCAAGATTAATGATTTCATATATGTTTAAATTGTTTTCTAAATAACTTATGGATTTGATAATTCCGTCAATAATGTCATCTATATAAGTATAATCTCTTGCGGTAGTTCCATCTCCGTAAAAAGGAATTTCCTGATCTTCCGCAATCAGTTTTGTAAATTTATGGATCGCTAAATCCGGTCTCTGCCGAGGCCCATAAACGGTGAAAAACCTTAGCTGGATCATATCGATATGATATAACTGATGGTAAACATGTCCCAGAATTTCCCCACATTTTTTGGTTGCTGCATAAGGGGAAATCGGGTGGTCAACATTATCGGTTTCAGCAAAAGGAATCTTTTCGTTATTTCCATAAACGCTTGATGATGAGGCGCAAATAATTTTTTTAATGCCGTATTCCCTACATAATTCCCAAAGATTCATGGTTCCGCGGATATTCACCTCTTCATATTCCAAAGGCCTTTCAATAGAAGGGCGAACGCCTGCAAGAGCCGCCAGATGGATCACCATATCGACTTGATGAGCTTGGAAGATTTTTTCAAGCCCGTTTTTATCACGGATATCCTGGTAATAAAGAGTATAATTGTTGGATTTTGAAAGAAAAGTAAGTTTTTCAATATCTGTTTCCTTATCTGTAAATTCAAAATCTGAAGGCCTTCCGACAGATTCTAAAGTATTTTTAATTTTTATCTCGTAATTATAAAAGTCATCAAAGTTGTCAATGTTGATGACAGAATGTCCATTTTTTAATAAATGTTCTGTTAAATGGGAACCAATAAATCCGCTTCCGCCGGTTACAAGATAATTCATTTGTTGATTTTAATTGGACAAATTTATTAATAATACTTGAAAACTGTTTTTATACTTTTGTGGGAAAATAGAAGAATGATCAATTTTCAAAAATTTTTTGCGCTTCCTAAAGAAGAAGATGAGGAATTTACATTTCGGGAGATTGAAGAAGGAATTTATTTTCGAGGGCATAATTTATGGCTATTGGTGATTTCTATGGGAATTGCCTGTATAGGACTAAATATCAATAGTCCGGCGGCTGTAATCGGGGCCATGCTTATTTCTCCATTAATGGGGCCTGTAGTAGGAGCATCTTTTGGATTTTCCATAGGAAACAGGCATTTAATAAAATTAGGTATTTTCAATTGGCTTCTGATGATCTTAGTTGCCCTTTGCTCTTCAGCATTATATTTCCTCATGACACCTTTTCATTCAGCAACAGCACAATTAGAAAGCTTTAAAACAGCCACGATTTTTGATTGTTTTCTGGCTTTATTAGGTGGGTTTGCCTGGTTTTTGGGGATTGTGAGAAAGGAAGCGATAAAGGTAATTGCAGGAGTGGCCGTTTCCACCGCATGTATTCCGCCTCTTTGTACTGCGGGGTTTGGAATTGCCAATGGCAATTGGGAATACTTCTGGGGAGGGTTTTATTTTTATCTGATCAATTGTTTTTTCATCGGAGTAGGAACATGGATATTAAGTCTTATACTGGGATATCAAGCTTATTACAGGGAGAAAAATAATGCGCGTAACCGGAAAACATCCGTTCTTATCAGCCTGGTTTCGGTAATCATATTGCTTCCAAGTATATGGCTTACCAAAAAGAAATGGGAAAAAGAAAAATTAAAAGAAAGATCAGAAACCTATATTCAGGTCATTAAAGAAAGTCATCCGGAGTTAGCCATCATAAATTATGAATCTTACAAAGAAAAGAATCAGAATTTTTTAAAAATTACGCTTTTGAATGACAGTGCTACTGTAAATAAAAAAAGACTGGAAGACCATAATAATCTGGTAAAGGACATTCATCTGATCTGGCATTATTCTCCTCGTTCAAGAAGCATCAATAATCCTGAATTTCAAAAATTGCAGGGGCAAATAAATGCTTTGAAAGCAGAAATAGAACAGATGAAATCCGAGAGAACAACCAAATAAATTTAAATTTTTATATTTACTTAAACATAATATCTATGCAATTCGAAGGGCAAATTTTAAAAATGACGAGCTATAATGATCAGCCGATCCAATATTATCTTAATCTTTCAGGCGATCTGATTCATATGAATGAGCTATTCGGAAAAGTACTGACCATAAAACATACAGGATTCCAATGTGTGAATTGCGGAGAAAGCAAACCCATTTACAGGATGGGGTTCTGCAAAAGTTGTTTTTTTGAAAGTCCTTATGCAAGTGATACCATTATCCGCCCGGAGCTTTCAACCGCCCATTTGGGTGTAGCAGAACGTGACCTGGAGGTTGAAAAAGAAATTCAGCTGCAACCGCATACTGTTTATTTAGCCTATACCGGAGAAGTGAAAGTAGGAGTAACCCGAAATACACAAATCCCGACAAGATGGATTGATCAGGGAGCTACTTTTGCTCTGCCTATTGCAAGAACGGAGAACCGATACGAAGCTGGAATGATAGAAGTTGCACTAAAACAGCATGTCCCGGATAAAACAAGCTGGAAAAAAATGCTTCAGGATGATCTTGAGGATGAGATAGATCTGGCGGATTTTCAGCAAAAAATCAAGCAATATTTTCCTGAGGACTTCCAGAAGTTCTACAGTGAAGGAGAAAACCTGTGGAAATTTGATTATCCTTTTGAAAAACCTGCCAAAGTAAATTCTTTCACACTGGACAAAAAACCAGAGTTTATGGGGAGATTAACAGGAATAAAAGGACAATATTTAGGATTTGAAGGCGGTGATTTTATCAATGTGAGAGGACATGAAGGATATGTGATTAGTCTGGATGTAAAAAATTAATTATATATTTAGTATGTAATTGATAAATCACAAATTATGAAGAAGTGGGTTAAAAAGTCATTAATAGGATTAGGAATTTTGTTAATAATTTTTTTATTAGCGAATTTCGGATTAAATATTTGGCTGAAAACACAGTTACCCAATTATATCAAAAATAATACAGATTATAAGGTTTCCTATAAAACGCTTGATGTAGATCTCGGAACAGGAAATATTATTTCTACAGGGATCACGGTAAACAGCAAAAACCCACAGAATATCAATGTAATTGGTCTTCAGGGGACTATTGATACCTTAAAGATCAGCCGTTTTGGGATGTATGACGCTGTTTTCAATAAGCAGATCAATTCTTCTGATTTATTGTTGGCGAGTCCGAATTTGAATGTTATCCTCGCTAAGCCAATAGATAATAAAACCGGTAAAAAAAGAAACCCTGTTCTGTTTGAAAACATCAGGATTAATAATGGAAGCATCCAGATTTTCAGGCATACCAAACAAAAATTTCTATCCGTACAACAATTGGATCTGTACGTTGAAAACCTCCAGATGACGGAAGAATCGGTAGAAAATAAACTGCCTGTTGTTTTCGATAAATATGATATTAAAGGTAAAAACTTCTTTTTTCGCCCGGATAATGTATATGCCTTGAAAATTGATAAAATTACAACAACAAACGGGCAAATGTCTGTGGAAAACTTCCGGCTGATACCTTTATTAACCCTTGCACAATTCAAAAGATTTTATCCTCAAAAATCCAAGCTGTTTCAGTTTGACATCCGGAAAATGGACTTTAAAGATGTGGTATTGAAGAAAAACAGAATTTCTTTGGCAAATGCAGATTTTCAGAATCCGGTGCTTTCCGTTTATACAACAAATGCAGAGGTTAAGAAATCTAATAAACCATTGGCTTATGAAGTGAATCTTGACGACATCCTGTTAAATAATGCCACGGTTCAGATTATGAAACCGGATGGGAATAAACTGTTTTTTGCCCGGAACCTGAATGTTAATGTCAATCAGTTAAAGCTGAATAAAGAAACCATGGAAAATATGATTCCCGTTGGCTACAAAGATTTCCGGTTTTCAGGAAAAGACATTCATTTTTCCAATCATCAGAATATCAATGCGGAAAGCGTTGCTTTAAATCCGAAAAGCGGTGAGCTGAGAAATATCTCCATTGTTCCGAACGGGCCGGCTCTCGGAAAAACATCTATGAATCTTACAGCAGCACATATTGCTTTTAATATTAATCAATGGGAATTTATTGATAAAAAGCTGAATCTGGATGTTAAAGATGTTCTGGTGAGCAATGTTAACGGAACGGTTAAAGGAGGAGATGGAAAATCTGGTAAAAAAGCAAATCTAAGCGGTATTCAGTTCCCTGTCATCATAAGAAAGGTGACCCTGAAAAATTCAAATGTGATTTATGATAAAGGCGCACAGCCTTTGGCGTTTAATGATTTAAATGCCACAATAAATAATATTGAACTGCACGAGAAAGCGAATAAAAAAGAAGGAATTGATCTGAAAATAAAAGATTATTTTCTTACCACAAGGAATTTTGCTTATAACACAAAGTTCTATCGTATGAGTGTAGGGCTCTTAAAGCTGAATAAAAATAAAATTCAGATCAACAATTTTACCATGAAGCCTCTCGTTTCGAGAGCGCAGTTTATCAAAATGATACCTGTAGAAAGAGATTTGTATGACCTAAAAGCAAATCAGGTAACAGCAGACGGAACCTGGGATCTGTTTTCTCAGAATAAGTTCATCAATGCATCCAACGTAACTATTCAGGGAGCTGATGCGGTTATATTTCGAAGCAAAATCCCCAAAGATGATCCGAAAGAGAAGCCTTTATATTCCAGGATGCTCCGTTCGATAAAGTTTCCGGTAATCATCAATACTCTTGACCTGAAAAATTCCAAGCTGGTTTACGAGGAAGATACTCCCGAAAGTGCGGGCCCGGGAAAACTGACATTCAGCAACTTCAATATGAACGTAAAAAACCTGAATTCTGCCAAAACGAAGGGGAAGCCTACCCGTGTAGATATCAGGATTCACTGTTCCTTTATGAATCTTGCCCCATTGTCTGTCAACTGGAACTTTGATGTGGCAGATCAGAGAGATGTCTTCCATATTTCAGGAAGGACAGTCAATCTTCCTGCTCAGGGAATTAATCCTTTTATACGTCCTTATCTTCACGTAACGGCAACGGGAACCATTCAGGAAATGCTATTCAATTTCAGGGGAAATCCTGCCGGATTGAACGGTACATTTAATCTTAAACATAAAGATCTGAAAGTTGCTATTCTGGATAAAAACAACCGGGAAAAGAAAGGCGTGCTTACGGCTATTGCGAATCTCGTGGTCCGTTCGAATTCGGGAAGGCTTCCTGAGGATGTAAAGGTGGAAGATATTCCGCGGGACCCTACCAAATCCTTCTTTAATTTATTCTGGAAGGGAATTGAAAACGGGCTCAAAAAAACACTTATAGGAAAAAACGTTGATAAAACTGAAGAATCCGTCAAAAATACGGTTTCTGCGGTAAAGGATATGAAACAATCCGTAAAAGAGCTGAAAGAGGAAGTGAAACATAAAGAAGAATCTGCCCCACCTAAAGAAGAGAAAAAGAAAAAAGGATTGTTTAAAAAGATATTCAATAAAAAAGAAAAACCCGAAACAGAATAGTCCCGGGTTATATTTTAAAAGTTGAATTCATCGCTTTCATGAATGGGAATGTCCCGTAAAAAGGCATCAAACTCATGTCCGGGATAATTGCTGTCTGCCCCGTAAGAATCAATAATCATCCCCATATTGCCGTCAACATCTCTTACGATATAAAGCACCACATTATCATCCGGATTGCTGTCTCCTTCAAACCGGTACGTTTTGAGAATACTTAAATCAGAAGACAGATAGTTTTTTCCGGAGTTTTCAAGCTTCATCTCGCCGGATTCATTCATTCTAAATTCTCTTGTTATACCTCTTTGCGATAACTTTTCCATTACTTGACTAAGAGTGGTCATTTTTTCAGAACTATTCATTGGATTATTTTTTAATTGAATACTACAATAATTAAACCATTATAGATGGAATTATAGGAAAGAAAGGAATTATATTTTTCTTAAAAATAGGGTGTAATGTTAACAAAATTTATAATTAATGAAATAGGAATGGGTATACTTTTTGCAATAGCCTTAATAATAAATCGGACAAAATATGAAAAAAGAAGTTGGAGTATTACTGGCAGGAGGAGTTGGTCTTTTGGCGGTATTAAGTTTTTTTGGAATTAAAAAAATGCTACATAGAAAAGATAAAAAATACAATGAAAGCTATTCAGATTATCATAGACATTTTGATGGAAAAAATCATGAAGATGACTATCATGGAGTTGAATTTTATGCCCTGAAGTAGTAAAAAAATATATTTAATTTATGTTTATCCAACGCTTTTGAAAGTGTTGGATTTTTTTGTGGAAAACTTTAGTGTTAAAACTCATTATTTTCAAAATATTCCACTCTAATTTTACATCAGAATGCAGAACGAAAGCTTCATAAAAGGACAAGGGGCACAGCGAAACGTCGTCAACCGTTTCGACAGATATACCTATGAGCCTGAAGATGAAGATTTCGAAACGATCAGGACATCTTTCACGGAGGTGTTCCCGAAAACAATTGTCAATCAGGTGAAAAGTGAAGATCTTCCGATGGAATATTCTATGAATCCTTACCAGGGATGTGAACACGGATGTTCTTATTGTTTTGCAAGACCCACTCATGAATACTGGGGATACAGCGCAGGAATCGATTTTGAAAGAAAGATCATGGTAAAGAAAAATGCACCCGAACTTTTGGAAAAATTCTTTCAGAAAAGAGGATATAAACCAGCCCCTATTTTGCTGTCCGGAAACACAGATTGTTATCAACCTGCTGAAAGGCAATTTGAAATCACCAGGAAAATACTGCAGGTATGTCTGGATTACAGGCATCCTGTTAATGTTTTGACAAAAAATGCCCTGGTTTTGAGAGACCTTGATATTTTACAGCCCATGGCTGAGCAAAACCTCGTTTCCGTTTCCTTAAGTATTCCTACGATCAATGAAGAGCTGAGAAGGAAAATGGAACCAAGAACAAGTTCTGCTAGAAATAAATTAAAAGCGGTTGAAATTCTTTCAGAGAATAAAATACCGGTAAATGTGATGGTTGCTCCCATTATTCCGGGGTTGAACAGTGATGAGCCACTGTCTATTCTGAAAGCGATTTCAGAGGCGGGAGCACAAAGCTTCGGATATACTTTGGTAAGATTGAATGATACGGTGGAGCCTGTTTTTGTTCAATGGATTGAAACATTTTTTCCTGATCGTGCGCAGAAGGTATTAAATCTGATCCGCTCCATGAGAGGAGGGAAGCTTGGCGAGAAAAGATATTTTGACCGCCAGAAAGGGGAAGGAAATATTGCTGAAATGATTCATAATACATTTAAAATAGGCAGAAAGAAATTTTTTGAAGGGAAAGAATTTCCAAAGCTTTCTACGGCCGGTTTTACCGGGGCTAAAGATCAACAGTTAAGACTCTTCGATTGATTGTATTTTCTACATGAATTTACATGGAGACAAATAAAAACCACTCTCAAAAAGAGAGCGGCTTTTTATAATGTTCAGACTAATAAATTAATTACATTGTATCATCCGGACATGTAAAATCATCGCTGCAGGTTGCACAAATTACAACACCATTGCAGTAATACATACAGAAATCTTCTGGAGGCAACGTAAGTCCTGCTCCGGAAATGCTTTTTAACTGGCCTTTACTTAGTTTTTTTAAATTTTTCATATTGTTTTAATTTAAAATTTGATACAAAAGTAAAGATATGATTAAAAAATGAAATTAATAATACTTTCTTGTAACTATTTTTTTATCAATCCCAATTCCACTAATCTCTCATGCAGAAATTCTCCGGCAGTCGTATCAGGATATAATTTAGGATTATTTTCGTCTATACAATTCTCAAGAGCATTCAGAGACATTTCACTTACCGGATGCATAAAGAAAGGGATGGAGTATCTTGAAGTCCCCCATAATTCCCTTGGCGGATTTACGACTCTGTGAATGGTAGATTTTAGTTTGTTATTGGTATGTCTTGATAACATATCGCCTACATTGATCATTAATTCGTCCGGCTCCGCAATAGCATCAATCCATTCTCCCTTATGGTTCTGTACCTGAAGTCCTTTTCCCTGAGCTCCCATCAAAAGCGTAATAAGATTAATGTCACCATGGGCGGCAGCTCTTACAGCATCATCCGGCTCTTCTGTGATGGGCGGATAGTGAATAGGTCTCAAAATGGAGTTTCCTTCTGCAATTTTATCATCAAAGTAGAATTCATCTAAACCAAGATGTAAAGCTAAGGCCCTCAAAACATACTGCCCTGTTTTTTCCAACATTTTGTATGCTTCTTTTCCTACTTCGTTGAATTTTGGAAGTTCGTCAACGATCACATTGTCCGGATACTCCGATTTATATTTTGAATCATCAGACAGATACTGCCCGAAGTGCCAAAATTCTTTTAAGTCTCCCTTTTTGAAACCTTTTGCCGTTTCTTTACCGAACCCCACATAACCTCTTTGCCCTCCAATTCCCGGAATCTCATACTTTTGCTTCGTTTCCACTGGAAGTTCAAAAAAGTTCTTTACCTCTCCATACAATTCATCTACTAGTTTGTCATCAAGAAAATGGCCTTTTAAAGCAACAAAACCAATTTCTTCATAAGCTTTTCCGATTTCATTTACAAATTTCTGTTTGCGTTCCGGGTCACCCGAAAGGAAATCACGCAGGTCTACACTAGGTATTTTGTCCATTTTTAGAAATTTAATGTACTGCTAAAATACAGATTTTTTGGATTAAATGATTTTACAATTAAGTATTTATAAACTAAATTTGCTGCATGAAAAAATATTCTTCTAAGAGAAGTATTCAGATACTTGCGCATCTCCTTCAACAGTACGGCATTTCAGACGTTGTCATTTCACCGGGATCCAGAAATGCACCTTTGGCGATTCATTTTTCAGAAATAGACAGTTTCAACTGCTATAGTATTGTGGATGAGAGAAGTGCTGCTTTTGTGGGAATAGGGATGGCCAAAAGTGAAAAGAAGCCTGTGGCAATTACCTGTACGAGTGGTTCAGCAGCGGCAAACTATTATCCTGCCGTTACAGAAGCTTTTTATCAGAATGTTCCCCTTTTAATATTAACAGCCGACAGGCCAACGGATTATGTGGATATTTTTGACGGACAAACCATCCGTCAGAATCATCTTTTCCATCAGCATTCTTACGGTGATTTCCAGCTCTTAGAAGACAGCAGGGAGAATGCGGAAGATATTAATTTTGATACGATCAAAAAGGCGATTGAGCTTTGTTTTGAGAAGCAAGGTCCTGTTCATATCAATATTCCCTTAGAAGAGCCTTTATATGAATTAGTTTCGGAACTGCCCACTTTTCCAACGGTTGAAAAAACAATTAAGCAGAAAGAATACGAAATCCCATCTAACCTGGTTGCTGAGTGGAATACCTCACACAGAATCATGCTTTTGGTAGGAACTAAAGATTACAGTCCGGAACTGGAAAACCAGCTTACCCAGCTTGTTAAAAATCACTCGGTGGTTGTTTTGAGTGAAGCGAATTCCAATCTGTATCATGAGAAATTTTTCAAGAATATAGACCGGTATATTTTCAACTTTACGGAAGAAGATTACAAAACATATGCTCCGGATTTATTAATCACTATCGGGCAGAATGTGGTTTCCAAAAAGGTGAAGCAATTTTTAAGAAGCGCCCGTCCAAAACAGCATTGGCATCTGGATGAGGTTTGGCAGCCGGATACGTATTTTTCTTTAACGGAGAAAATTGAAGTAAAGCCGGAAGTTTTCTTTTCAAAACTGTTGAAATTCATCAACCTTGAACCCAGACCTTATTTCAATCTTTGGGATGTTCTGAGGGATAAAAAAGATGCAAAGCATCTGCAATTCCTGAATATGGTTGAGTTCTCGGATTTTTATTTCTTTAACAAAGCTTCGCAGACAATACCGGAAAATTATAATATCCATTTCAGCAACAGCTCGGCCATCAGATATGCCCAATTGTTTGATTTCGGAAAGCGAAGAATCTATTGCAACCGGGGAACCAGCGGAATCGACGGCTCTACTTCCACAGCGATGGGTTTTGCCATTAAAAATGCCAATCCAACATTGCTGATTACAGGAGACTTAAGTTTCTTTTATGACATCAACGGATTATGGAATCAGTACATTCCTCCATTTGTAAGAGTCATCATTTTTAATAACGGAGAAGGGAATATTTTCAAAATCATTCCGGGACCTGGAAATGCGAATCCGAATACACTGGATGAGTTTATTGCGACAAAACATCATAAAAATGCTGAGCATCTGGCAAAACACTTTGGCTTTTCCTATATCAAAGTAGAAGATGAGCCTACTTTAGACAGAGTTTTGGATAATTTCTTCAAACCGGATGTGCAGCCTAAGATCCTGGAAGTGAATACCTACGGTAAGAACAGTGCGGATGTCCTGAAGGCTTACTTCAATTTCATGAAGGAAAACTAGAGATCCAGATACTCTTCGTTGCCGGGCAAATTAATGATTCTGTCGATAGGATAAATGAACATGTCGTCGAAATCATTTAAAGCATTAATGATCTGGAAGTGTGAGAATTCCTTGATATTTTGTAAAGTGATTTCCGCTTCTTTGATTTTTTTGTGCTTTAAAAGATTCTGTCTCTGAACACCATTTAAAAGATAGGTTTTCGGGGTGAACCACTCTTTGCCTTTCAGAAATAAAAGATTGGAAAAAGAGGTATCGGTAATATGATTGTTTTTGACAATGATGATTTCTTCGGCTTTGGATTTCGTTTTCATTTTTTCCAGCTCCTTACGATCTTCAAATTTAAAGGAATAATCAAAGCTGTTGTTTTCAATCAGCTGGAAATCCTGTATTTCCGGGATCGCATAAGGAATCATTTGGGTTCTGATTCTTTTATCCAGATCATAAACGATTCTTAGTTTGAAAAGTCCGTCTTCATCATGATCCAGGCTTTTGAAAACTTTAGCCAGATCAATGGTTGTTTCTTTCCCGAAATGGGCGAAAGTCTGGTCAACTCGTTTTTGGTGAAAATCCAACAGGAAAATTTCCTGATCTTCTACTTTAATGCTTTCAATGAATTGGTACATAAATTTTGTTTTTCATTTCCTGATATTCGTCCTCCAGTTTGCTCATATGGGTAATTCCGCCCCCGCTTTTGAAGTACAACGTATCATTTTCTTTTTCAATAAAGCGTATCATTACACAGCTGTCCAGGTTTTTGCCATCGAACCAGCCGCATACGCCCGTGTAGTATCCTCTGTCATATCCTTCAGCATCGAGTATGATTTCCAAAGTTTTCGGCTTCGGAGCTCCCAAAATAGAACCGGCAGGAAGCAAGTTCATCATCAGGCTTCCAATTTTATTGTTAAACTCCGGTTTTATATAGCCTGAAATTTCAGAACTCATGGCCAAGAGATCTTTTTGCCGTGTTTTGATGAGGTCAATCTGCTGAAACTGATCAACTTTTACATCATTGGCAACCATGCTGAGATCGTTCCGGAGCAAATCCACCACCGTATAATGTTCAGCTTTTTCTTTTTTATCGTTCCTTAAAATTTCCGCAGCATTTTCTAAAGAGGCATCAATAGTGCCTTTCATGGGATAAGTAAAAATTTTTCCGTCAATAATTTTTACAAATGTTTCAGGAGAAAAAAATACAAAAAAATCTTTATAAAAAACTTTATACTTGGCCTGAGAGTGATAAAAAATTTCTTTGAGCGTTAAATTGGTCTCAATCCTGGTTTTTCGGGTGTAATTAGCCAGGTATGAATTTCCCAGCCTAATATTTTTCTGAACTTTATCAAATCCGGATTTGAAACTTTCCAATGTTTCAGGAAAAGATTTCCATTCTATTTTTTTGTTTGACTCTTGTTTGTTTTTTATATTTGAAAACGACTGAAAATCAATTAATAAACCTGATTTTTCAATTTCACTTTCTTGATATGTTTCTACTTTTTCTCCCAGAAAATCAATGATAAAGAAAAAGGGAACCTTCTGAAGAGAAAGCTCATCCATTTCTATAAATTTTGTGTAATTCACTGAAAACATTCGGCAAAAATAAATATTGATGTTTACTTTTGCACAAAAATTTTTTAATGCAGAATAAATATCCTCAGAAACCGGGAATAGATTTTATATTGAAGCAGGCGTTTTTCTATTGGAACAAAACATTGATTTTCCAACTGATGTTTTCCATCATGTATTTCGCAATCTTTCTTACCGTCTTCTTTGTTTTTGCCGGGAGATATGGAATCTGGGAACAAAACCAGGAATTAATTGAAGCCATGAGGCAGGGAAGCCAGGCATATATGGAAAAGCTGATGGAGATTTCTGCGAATGAAAATACTCAGAAAATGTCATTGGCCATAATGCTTACAACCACTTTCCTTTATCCTTTGAATTTAGGATTTTTCCAGATTTTCCGCAAAATAGACCTGGGTGAGAAATTGGAACTGGGTGATCTTTTGGTGGGATATAACGGTCTTAACTTTTTTAGGTATATCGGTTATTATGTCTTTTGGTTTTTTGTTTTCAGGTTTACGGTTCCAACCTTTTTCCTGGCAGTGGCCTGGGTAGGAATCACAATATTTGTGGCTCCATTAATGTTTTTTATGGATAAAAGGATATTCGAAGCCATATCTTTAAATTTTAAGGCTCTGAAGGTATATTTTATAGAGATATTGGTCTGTATACTGGTAGCATTTTTCTTTAAATATCTTGGTTTTGCTTTATTTTTTATCGGCGGATTATTCACATTTCCTTTTTGGAATGCCATGATTTATTCTCTTTACAAGTCTATTTTTTCAGAGAAAAATTAAATTTAGATACTGTTTGATGCTTTTTTTGCCAAAAAAAATTAAATTTGGTATACATTAAAAAATTAAACACCATGTCCGAATTTAACGAATTTGATCAGCAAGGGTCTGTCCCCGAAAGAAATACAGGGTCGATTCTCTCCCACGCTTTCGAAATGTATAAAGGGGTTTTTCTTTATGCTATTGTTGTCATGATTATTTATTTAATAGGGGATTTCTTTATCCAGGCCATTACGGGATTCAACTCCTGGAATAGTTTTCAGGAAATGAGAAATCATGATGGTGACTATTCCAACTTCAGGTATTGGAATTCATCGGGGTTGGGATTATATTATTCTTTGTCAAATATTTTATTGATTCTGCTTTCGCCTTTGTTTGTAGGACTGATTTATATGATCAATAAGTACAATACCAAAAATACCATAGAATTTTCGGACCTTTTTATCGGATATCGTCAGAATTTTGTGAATATTCTTGTTTACAGCCTGATTTCGTGCATTATTTTGGGAATTTCACTCGGGTTATGTGGTTTACCTTTCATTTTTATGTTCCCATTTTTTCTTATCGGCTATCCGATTCTTCTTTTTGAAAACACTTCTGCTATTGATGCAATCAGTAAATCTTTTAATGTGGCAAAAGAGAACTACGGAACTTTTTTAGGAGCTTCTTTTTTAGGAGGCTTGCTTAGTCTTTGTGGTTTTTTAGCCTGCTGTATAGGAATTATTATAACAATGCCTTTTATTATGGCAGTAATGTACTCGGCCTATTGTGCATTTTTAGGGAAGCCAAGACAAATAATGTTTCATAAATGATGATAAATAAAGACAAACAAATAAGCAGTATTGCTATAAAGCAGGTATTTCTCCTTGCTATTATTCTGATATTGGCAGGATTGATCTGCTCTAACCTTGCTCTTTTCATTCCTTCTGTTTTAGGAGCAATTACCATCTATGTGGTTTGCCGGAAATATAATTTTTATCTGCAGGAAGAGAGAAAATGGAAACCATGGCTTTCGTCTCTGGTACTCATGCTCGCAAGTTTGATTATACTTATTCTTCCGATCTATTTCATTGCCGATCTTTTGATTGAAAAGCTGGGAAATGCACAGGCTTATATGACTAAATTCAATGTATTCCTTGAAAAGATACATTCTTATATTTATTCAAAAACGAGCTTTGACATCCTGAGCAAGGAGAATATGGGCAAGCTTAAAGATTCTGTCGGTAAATTTTCTACAACCGCTCTTAGCAGTACATTCAATACCCTCACGGTAGTGATCTCCATGTATTTCATTTTATATTTCATGCTTGAAAAGCCGAGACTGTTTGAAAGAATTCTCACTTCATCCGCTCCGTTGAAAAGGGCCAATGTTTCTTTAATAGGAGAAAAGATGAGAAAACTGATTATGGCGAATGCTATCGGAATCCCGGTAGTTGCTATTGGGCAAGGGCTTGTTGCGATGGTCGGATACTTTATTTTCGGAGCACCCAGCCCGGTATTGCTTTTTGCCTTAACAGCGGCGGCTTCTATGATCCCTGTAGTGGGGGCTGCCATCGTTTATATTCCTGTATGTATCTTTATGATTGCGGAAGGAGATACAGGACACGGACTTGGGTTGGCTGCATACTGTGTCATTGTGGTGGGTTTAACAGATAATCTGCTTCGATTTACGTTATTAAAAAAATTAGAGGATATTCACCCTTTAAATACGGTTTTTGGGATTATTATGGGAATGAATTTATTTGGATTTATGGGTTTAATTTTCGGACCTATTCTTATCTCTCTGACACTCCTCCTCATTCAGGTTTACAGAAATGAGTTCTCTGATGATGATACCCCGGATCTTAAACTTCCTGATGAAGATGATGAGCTTGAACAAAAAATTGATTTAATAGTATAAAATGACAGAAGGAATAAACCCCGAAATTTTAAAAGAAATATGTGTTGTCACCATGCCTTTCGGGAAGTATGAAGGAACAGTTCTTGCTGACTTGCCAATCAGCTATCTGGAATGGTTTTATCGTAAAGGTATGCCAAAAGGAAAACTTGGAATGCAGCTTTCCACCATTTATGAAATAAAGCTGAATGGCTTGATGGATCTCCTGATTCCCATTCGGGGAGCGGTCAGCAATGAGAAGCCTAAAAATAAAACGTATAAATTTTAATAGTTTCGGGGGGGGGGGCGGGGGGGCGTGGGGGGGGGGGCCCGGGCCGTGTCTGGACGTTCTGGACACTATAGACCCTAGTATAGTAAAAATTTAAACCGCTTCATTCGGAAGCGGTTTTTTTATTTGTGAATGTGGATAGCTTTTT